>JAQYWO010000029.1:4683-11867 GCA_029379215.1 Rhizonema sp. PD37 | reverse complement strand
TTAGCTCAACTGCAAGCTTCTCAAGCTGGAGCAGGTTTATCACCTCAACAGTTAGCTCAACTGTACAGGCAACAACAGGGAACTAGATAAATTATGTAGGGGTAAAAGCGGCAAGCGGTGAGTAGGTTATTTCGAGATTTTGAACAAATACGGGTATTGGCAAAAAGTTTGGAGAAAAAGGCTCAACAACAAATACCAAGCGGAGTTGCCAGTAATAATTATTACATTAATTCTCAGCCGAGTAATTTTCCTAAATCAGAAGAACCGTCAGTTAAAGCTATGGGTCGTCTTAGAGCTGCTGGGCATAAACCTCAATCACCAGCTAATAATCACACTCCTTACCCAGAACCTGCCACACAACTGTTACTAAAAGCAGTTGGGGGTTTAACAGAAGTGCTCGCAGAACTGCGCGATCTGATCGCTCTACCGCTCAAGCGACCAGACTTACTAGAAAAACTGGGATTAGAGCCAACGCGGGGAGTCTTGCTAATCGGACCGCCTGGAACTGGTAAAACCTTGACCGCTCGCGCCTTAGCAGAAGAATTGGGTGTGAATTACATTGCGATCGCAGGTCCTGAGGTTGTGGGTAAATACTATGGTGAAGCAGAGGCACGTCTACGGCAAATTTTTCAGAAAGCCAAAGACTCGGCTCCTTGCCTGATTTTTATTGACGAGATTGACAGTCTCGCACCAGATCGTGCCAGTGTGGAAGGTGAAGTAGAGAAGCGCGTCGTTGCTCAACTTTTGAGCCTGATGGATGGGTTTGCTCAATTAAATGGAGTGATGGTTTTAGCTGCAACGAACTGTCCCGCTCGCGTAGATCCAGCGCTACGTCGCCCTGGTCGATTTGACCGCGAAGTGTATTTCCGCGTTCCTGATCGCAATGGTCGATGGGAAATTCTCCAAATTCATACTCGCTCTATGCCAATAGATATATCTGTCGATCTAAGTGCGATCGCCGATCTGGCGAGCGGATTTGTGGGTGCTGATTTGCGGGCGCTGTGTCAGAAGGCTGCGTATAATGCTTTGCACCGTTCCACTTTCTCTCTGGACTCACCAATACCTGATAATCTTAGCATCACTCAGCAAGATTTTTTACAAGCCTTCAAAAATGTCAAACCCTCTGTTCTGCGTCCAGTGGCAATTGAAACCCCCTCAGTTACTTGGGAGCAAATTGGTGGACTAGAAAGTATTAAATGTATCTTGCAGGAATCTGTAGAGGGTGCATTGCTTTATCCTGAACTTTACCGCCAGATGAAAGCTGTATCTCCTCGTGGTATTTTACTTTGGGGAGTACCGGGAACTGGTAAAACTCTGCTAGCAAAAGCTGTAGCATCTCAAGCAAAAGCAAACTTTATTGCTGTTAATGGAGCCGAATTACTGAGTCGTTGGGTGGGTGCATCGGAGCAAGCTGTGCGAGATTTGTTTACCAGAGCAAGGCAAGCAGCACCCTGTGTGATCTTTATTGATGAAATTGATACCCTTGTCCCAGTTAGAGGCGGTTATGAAGGTGATGGTACGAGCGCGCGTGTGGTTGGTCAACTTCTCACAGAAATTGATGGTATCCAATCGTGTGACAATGTTCTAATTATCGCCGCCACTAATCGACCAGATATCATTGACCCCGCACTTTTAAGAGCTGGTCGCTTGGATTTGCAACTTAAGGTAGACTTACCCGATATTACCAGTCGTCTGGAAATTTTGCTCGTTCACAATCGCGATCGCCCCCTGGCAGAAGACGTCAACTTGGTAGCTTGGGCTGTGCGTACAGAAGGTTGGAACGGTGCCGAACTTGCACTCCTTAGTAATCAAGCTACTCTGCAAGCCATTCGACGTTATCGTGTCTATGGACTTACCAACCCAATTAGTCCTAGCATTGTCGCTGTTGATTTTGAAACGGCTTATCAGTCTTTGTTAAAACAGCGATACAGTCCTGAAAACAAGTTAAAAACCTGAGAATCTTGAACCTAAATTCTCGTTCACTTTTGTCGCCAGTTTCTTTTTGGAGAGCAGAGCACGCTCTCCAATCTGAAAGGCTAGATTGATTTAATCTCTTCAACAGTTTGTTTTGCTGATTTCCAAAGATATGTAGAGTCAACACCTACTCCGAGCAAGCTATATCCTGCTTGTTTTGCGGATATAGCACCTTTAGAATCAGAAGTGAAAATACCTACAGGTATATTTTTGTTTAAACAAGCCTCTTTAACGGAATCAATTGCTTTCTGTACATCAGGATGATTAACCTGACCTATCAGCCCCATACTGCCGGAAAGATCGAATGGACCAATTAGTATAGCATCGAAACCAGGAACATCAATTATAGATTCAATGTTTTTCACTGCATCGATATCTTCAATTTGTAAAATAATAACTATGTTTTCGTTTGCCGTCGCTAAATACTCTTGAAAATTCATTCCATAGTTTTGTGCTCTCCCAGTTCCAATACTCCGACTCCCAAGTGGAGGGTATAGACAAGCTTCAAGGGCATTTTTGACATCAAGAGGTGTCTTGACGTGAGGCAAAATTATCCCATCACATCCTGTATCTAGTACCCTATTTATCCAAACGCTATCATTGCTAGGTAGCCTGACTAAATTTGCACAGCGCCCGCCAGTTGCTTGCATAATTAACTGGACTCTTTCTAAACTGAGAGCGCCATGTTCCATGTCTATCCAAAACCAATCAAATTCTACTTTTGACAACGCTTCAGCTGTTTCTGAGCATGGGAGTTTGATTACAATACCAATCAGAGTTTCAAACTGCTTCAGTCTTTGCTTAAAGTTAATTACCATTGAATAAACCCTACCTTGCCTTCCCTTCACGAGGATACCAGCTTTACGGAAAAGATAAGATTAGTAGAAGAGATTGAGAAGATTAACTAAGTATTTAAACGGACATGATATGAGTGGTAGTCCCAAATTTTCAGAGGCAGAAATCGCTGAGTGGAAGCAAAAAATTCTGGAAGCCCATCGCCTGCGTTGTGCAGAAATAGAAGCTAGACGACGGGAGGAAGCCGAAGAGCAAGAGCGACAACGGCAACTAGAAATGTCTCGTTACCAAGCCCATGCACGGGTAAATTTACTGTTGTCAGATTTAAGCTCTTCGTGGGGAAATTTTTATCTTCAAGAAGCAGTCGTATTACAGTATCGATGCGAGAATCAACTGGAAGCGATCGCCAGTGCTGAGTCAGAAACGCAACTACTGGCTATCTCAGAAGAGCTAGTGAAAATTGAACTAGCAATGCGAGAAGCAAGCAAGCGCAAGCGATGGGATGAAGCAGAAAAGAAACGACGAAAAGACATCGGGCGACAACAGTTTGAATTAGAGGAACTACAGCACCGGGTGGCACAAATTCCAGAGGCAGAAGCCTTGAAGTTCGATGCTGCAGGTAGGCAACTTTTGCAGTGTGTCCTCCAAAATCTGCAACAAGCGATCGCCCAAGGAGATCCCGTGACAGTACGGCGTCCCCTGGCAGAAGCAACAGCACTTGTGCAGAAGCACGTTCGTCAAATTACTCACGGGCAGGCAAGTAGCCAACAGTTACAGATACAAGCAAATCGGCAACTAGCAGAACTTCAAGTCGTTCTAGCAGGTTTAAAGGCTGATCCGGTGGTGATGCGTTGGCAAAGTTCAGCAGTGACAGAATTAGAGAACCAGATTCATGCAGCACAAGTGGCGATCGCAGATGCTCAGTTCACACAGGTAATGTCTTGCTTGAGTGAGAATCAAGAGCGCTCTGAATCAATAATCGAAGCCGCCAACAACGCTCAAATACAGGCAGAGCGACGCGATTATATTGCTGACAGCATTGCTCAGACACTGCTGGAAATGGGTTTCAGCATTACATTTCATCAACCAGAGCATCCTGAACATCCTGCCAGTGCGATGATTTTAGGAGCTACGACCCAAACTGGTAAAGGAATTAGTGTCAGTGTGCCAGTCGCGGGGCAAGTATTTTATGACGTAGACGGCTATGTTAAGCACAGTGTTGCGACGGTAGATGGCAACACCACTGCTATCTGTGACGAAGCAGAACAGGTGCTTACTGAAATGCACACTGCTTTAGAGGATAAATTTGGCGTCAAGATGGGAGAAGTTTTATGGTATGGAAAAGATCCGAATCGCGCCCTTCGTCAAGCTGATCAGTTGCCTAGTGGAAAGCGCTCTCAGAAACTTCGAGCCTTTGTTACTCGTAATGTGTCCACATCCGAATAACTTTTACCGTTTTTTCTTCTTCAATAACTTGGTACACCAGTCGGTGTTGAATATTAATTCTGCGCGAGTAGTAGCTTTGTAAATCACCAATTAGTTTTTCGGTAAGGAGGAGGAGTTTGAAATGGGTTATCTTTAAGCACGCACAGAAGAGTAAAAGCTTTTTCTTTTAACCCAGCCAAGGCAACCTTCTTAGCATCTTTTTCTGCCTGTTTCGTAAGTACAATTTGCCAAGTACTCACCAATCTATATCCTCAAGCGGTGTGCATTCTGCGACTGGTTCAACCCCCCCTTCAAGTATCGAGGAGCGCATTCCAGGAATTGAGAGCAGAAAGAGCGTTTCTTGGATTGCGTTCCAATCTTCTTCTGAAACAAGTACCGCGTTGTTCCGCTTCCCAGTAATTAGAATTGGTTCATGATCTGCTGCTACCTCGTTAATGAGATTATAGAGGTTTGATTGTGCTTGTGTAGCAGAGATGGCATTCATTGGCACAGTTAATAAAAATACCCCTTTTGATTATACGCAATTATGTAGATAATGGCAAGTAACCCTCATTTAAGACAGCAATTTCAAATTTAAAAGAAAGCAATGGGAGTTGTTACTTGCTTAAGAAGCCACAAAGAGCGATCGCGCACTCGCTCTTTGTGGCTTTGTGGGAGAAGAGTGCATAATGTGGTACATTATAGTGTAAAGTTATTGTGGCAAGGAGTTTGCATTGTGTCTCTTAGAGAAGAATGGTATGCCGCTAGAATGCAACGCCAACAGGAAGTTCGTGAACGTCAACAGCAAGTAGCTGTTTTCCTGGAGGAAACACGGATGCATCAGCAACAAGTCTGGTTTGAACAAGCTCAAGCTAGGGCAGCTTATGTGGCAGCTTTGCGAGATTATGTTTGGGGCACAACTCCTACTCCTTTTGGTGATAGTAATATAGGAACTGGGTCAAACAAACCAATAAGCTTCAATTAGATTTGATAGGTAGCTTGAGCGCGATCGCAGGAGCAGCTAACTGATGAATCCAAATCAGTTCTGGCGAATGTTTGAAGACGAATGGTTTACTCCTAAGTATCGCTTGAAAAAGCTGTTAGGTGCGGGATCTTTTGGTGCTGTATTTCTGGCTGACGATGTAGTTGCAGATCGCGTCATGAGGGAAGTCGCCATCAAAATTTTTTCTCATGAAAGCGGACAGCAAGAGCGTCAGATTGCGGAGTTGCAAACTGCTATATCTCTCAAACATCCAGGTTTACTGGAGGGTTTTAGTCCCGAACAAGGCTGGCTCAAAGGGATTGAGTGTCTTGGTTTAGTTATGGAACTGGCTCAAGAAACCTTAGCTAAACGATTGCAACAAGGTAGTTTACCAGTATCAGAAGTCAACGCTATAGTCAAGAACCTGGCAAGTGCCCTGCATTATTTGCACGAGCGTAGGATTGTGCATCGAGATTTAAAACCAGCAAATATCATGCGAGTGAGCGGACAATGGAAGCTCACAGATTTTGGAATTTCCCGGCTTTTGGAGAACCGCAACGGCAGCGATACCGTCCCCAGTAACCAAGTAGGCACGATCGCTTATGCACCCCCAGAGTCATACATGGGTAAGATTAGTTTAGCCTGGGACTTGTGGTCTCTGGGAGTGGTAATCGTGGAAATGCTGACAGGTAGACATCCCTTTGCCTGCGAAACTATGCAAGAGATGATGCAGCTGGTAACGCATGAAGTTCCTCTTCCAAGAGAACTGCCCGCTCCTTTTGCCACAATTGTCCAAGGTTGCTTGAAAAACTACAAAAAACGATGGAGTGCTGCCCAAGTTCTCGCAGCAGTTGATCCAACCACAGATTTGGGCAGAGTAACCGTATTATTGCCTCTTTCCCCCAGCTTTCGCAAAGTTCTCCCTCCAGGGGTAGAAGCGCAAGGATACGTTTCAATACCCACTGCGGGGATTCGGATTGAAGTGCAGGAAGCGTTAACAGAGGGCGTTGGGGTATCAGAGAACGCAGTTCGAGAAAATTGTCCCTTGTCGCCCTTATCCCCTCTGCCCATTCAACGCTCTAACTATCTTGAACGGCTTCCTGGTGGCTCAATGTTGGATATGATTGCCATCAATAGAGGAAGTTTTTTCATGGGAACCTCTACAGAAGACATTGAGAGGGTTTCACGGCTGGAAACCTGGTTTCAACGTCGGGAAGTGGAAAAGTGGTTGCGCCCGGAAATGCCCCAGCATCGGGTAAGTGTACCTGCCTTTTTCATGAGTAAGACACTGATTACTCAAGAGCAATGGCAGGCTGTAATGCAAACCAATCCTTCTCAATTTAGTGGGCTATTGCGTCCAGTGGAAAATGTTTCTTGGTGGGATGCAGTAGAGTTCTGCGATCGCTTAACCCAACTCACAGGCAAACTTTATCGTCTACCTACCGAAGCAGAGTGGGAATATGCCAGTCGCGCCGGAACCCAAACCCTCTACAGTTTCGGTAACACTAAGCAACTGCTTCCAAACTATGCCTGGTATACTTGGAACGCCCGCAATAAAACTCAACCAGTAGGACAAAAAAAGCCCAATGCTTGGGGATTGCACGATTTGCACGGGTTAGTTTGGGAGTGGTGTGAAGATATCTGGCATGAGAGCCACAATGGCGCACCCACTGATGGCAGCGCTTGGAATGAAGATGGGCATCCGACAAAGCACGTAGTACGGGGTGGCTCTTGGTACAGCTTGGCAGATGATTGTCGCTGTGCCTACCGTTTTTGCTTTGATGCCAGTTTTCGTTACTCTAGTATCAGTTTTCGCGTGCTGGGATTTTGACTAACAAGAGCGTTTGATATTACGAATCACTGGGTAAATTATTCGGATCAATCCCGAGCGATATCAAGTACTGCGCTAAATGTTCGGCACGAGTTCGTTCCTGTTGTGCAAGTTCGTCTGACGTCAAATAGCGATTTCCGGTGTTATCGTACCAAGACAGTAATTGTTGTGAAATTC
>JAQYWO010000029.1:0-4673 GCA_029379215.1 Rhizonema sp. PD37 | reverse complement strand
GTCAAATAGCGATTTCCGGTGTTATCGTACCAAGACAGTAATTGTTGTGAAATTCCACCAATCACACCCTGATATCTTCCAATCCCTAACCCAGCTTCTGGCATCCAGTAAGGTTCACCAATTTGCAATTGATAATTCCCATCTACTAATTTATACACTTCAAACGGTTGATGTTGGTCGCGTCGCCAATACTCTGGGTTATAAATCACGTAGTACAACACACCCAGTTTTGTATAGATGTCAAGCTTTTCGTCGTATTCACCTCCGGGTGTGTGAGATACCATTTCTAGGGTGAAAATCGGTACGACTTGATTCTCTTCCCACACAGCGTAGCTTTTCCGCGATTTGCCACCCTTTTTCCGTTCTACTCCCAGCGAAAGAAAGCCATCTGGCACTACAGGTACTCTGGGATTAACTCCGGTAGTATGATAGACTGCCATATCTACCCCGAAGAACCAATCCATTCGCTCAGACCAGATCGAGGTTAGTAAAAACAGTAAAACGTTCGGTAAAAAGTTCTGATCTTCATTATCCACAGGTGTATCGTCTGAACAAGGTAGTTCATCAGTTGTGGGTAACGCAATTTTGAGATCGGGTGACAACATAGCCGTTATCAAACTTCGCGTTCAGTTCTTTTTATTATAAAGAAGTTATGAGTGTTTGCTATGTTCTCAATCTCAGCCCGTTGGATTCAAGAGTTTGAAAAGCACCTGTATCGCCGACAGCACCTGATTTTATATAGCAACATTCACGATCAATTTCTTTGGCAGGGGAATTATCAGGATATGGGAGGATTTCTCAATGCTTATTTCCTCAACTTGGGATTTGACCTAATTGTTCGTTACGATCCGGTGGATGGTTTTACCTTTCCCCAGTCTGAGATGCGGCAACTGTTTGATGAACTGGCACGGCAGCGATTGGCTCAGCAACAACTCGATCGCCTGGGAGAGTCTTCTACTCCAACTTCCTCTCCAATGGTCGATCCTATGCAGCCCCCATCCCGTGCCAATCCAAGATCAGTAGTGCAACGGCAAACCAGCACTCACGTGTCGCCAGATGTAGCCTTTAGTCACGTGCGGGCAGTAATTTCTCAGCCGAAAACTTCAGTGGTGGCGATCGTCGATTTGGGGGATATGTTGACTGCCGATCCAGAGCGCTTTCTGGTGGATGAACGTAATCTCCTAGCGTTGCTGAAAAAATGTACCCTGGAAGGGGCAGTGATTCGTGAAGGACATCTCCAAGGTTATCGTAACACCCTCATCCTCTTAGCAAGCGATCTCCGTAGAGTACCCGCATGGTTTTATACTAGTAATCCCTTTGTGGCTTTAGTGCAAGTATCTCGTCCCAATCAGGAAGAACGTCTTCAATTTATCCTCCGTTTTGGTCAACAAGGATTTTATGGGGGAGATCAGATTAATGCCCAACCTTCTATTCAAGGGCAATCCGATCTCGAACTTGCTGCTGAGGAATTTGCTGCCTTAACTGAAGGCTTTCAGACTATGGATTTAGAAGCTATCCGCCACACGTCTTGGCGAGAAAGCATTCCCCTCAGCCCGAAAACAGTGTTCCGCTTAGTAGATTTCTACAAATTTGGGCAACGAGATGAACCTTTTGAGAAGATTAGTATAGATAAAATTACTTATGCTACGGAAGAACTTTCCCAATCTGTCATCGGTCAACCTCGTGCTGTAGAAGCTGTAACAACTATATTGACTAGCGCTAAAGTGGGTATCAGCTTGAGTAATGTTAGTGGTCGTAACAGCAAGCCAAAAGGAATTTTCTTTTTCGTTGGTCCTACAGGTGTTGGTAAAACAGAGTTAGCAAAATCACTTACGCGCTTTATCTTTGGAGATGAACAAGCGTTCGCCCGTTTTGATATGAGTGAGTATAAAGAAGAACACGCGGCTGAAAAGTTAGCGGGTGCTCCACCTGGTTTCGTTGGTTACGAAGAAGGAGGGATACTGACTAATCGTATCTTGGAGCGTCCTTACAGCATTCTACTGTTTGATGAAATTGAAAAAGCTCATCCGAAAGTTCTGGATAAGTTTCTCCAAATTTTGGAGGATGGTCGCCTCACTGATGGTAAAGGGCAGACAGTTTATTTTAATCAGACTGTGATTATTTTTACGAGTAACATTGGTGCTTCAGACTTGACAGATACGCAGAATGGTGGTATAATCCGTAATGGAATAATGACAGAAGTGCAGCAACACGGTGTTGGTTCTTTCACTTATGCTCAGGTAGAGGCTCATTTTCGCTCAGAAGTGCACTGGCACTTTACCAGTCGGATTGGTCGTGCAGAACTGCTGAATCGTCTGGGTGATAGTATTGTGGTATTTGACTTACTTCGTCCCGAGTTTGTTTGGAAAATAGGCGAGAAGTTTCTCAGGCAGTTGGCCGAATCTGCTTGGGACAAATATCGGCTAGTACTGCTGTTTCAAACTTCGGTGCTAGAAGTGTTGAGTGTTACTATGCAGCAGACTGATAACTTGCTATTTGGCGGTCGGCGAATTAAAACTTTATTAGAAACCTTAATTGAACGTCCTCTTAATCGCTGGATTTTTGAGAACTATCCCGATTTCAACATCTTGTCTGGAAAGCAGTTAATCGTTGGTCTAGGACACAACGGTGTACTATTAGTAACAGAGAATCATCTCGATAAGCAGTTCGATTGATATGTTCGACTTGCAACTTGCTTGGGATCGCCCGGCCAAAATCAGTTCACAAATCTCGGAGCATATTTTACGAGTTCGGATTGTAGCTTCAGGCAATCATCGCATCCAAACTTTACCGTTGCAATTAGCTGTGGCAATAGATACAAGCGCTTCAATGCAAGGTGAAAAGTGGGAACGAGCGAAAACAGCTTGTGAGGAATTAGTTGCCCAGTTACGAAAAGGCGATCGCTTATCCCTAGCAGGGTTTGCTGACTGGGTGACTCCTTTGGTGCTTGATCAGAACAACGAAGGCAACCTCCGAACTATTTTGACTCTGGTTGCTGAAGGAGTCACTCGAACTGACTTGGCTATGAACTGGATTCGTTCTGTGCCGCCATTGGGTGGAGCAAGGGTAGGAATTCTCATTACAGACGGGCATCCAACCACCGACTCTGGAGAGATTGTGGAGGATCTTAGCCCCCTGATTGAGCAAGCCGAGATGATGGCTGCAGTTGGGATTACGCTTTATACGGTAGGATTAGGAGATGCCGCTCACTTCAATACAGCTTTTCTGGTAAGCCTTAGCGACAAAGGGCGAGGTACGTTTATGTATGCCGATAACCCAACATTGCTGGCACCCCAACTACAAGAACGTTTACAAGCAGTACAAATGGTTGCTGTTGATGATGTCATCCTTCAACTAAATCTAGCCGCAGGAGTCAAGCTGAAAAGCTGCTGCCAGTTTCGTCCCGATTACCTCCCTTTGAATGAGACTGCCACGGGGGAAATTCATCTGCCAAACCTGCGAGCAGATACCTCAACAGATGTGCTATTGGCATTGGAAGTGTCAGCGTTGAATCCTAGTCAACTAAGCGGTACTTACGTAATTGCACAAGTACAATTGCAGACATTAGATTTTCCGCCTCTTCAGTCTGCTGTATTACAATTCACTCCTTCCTACCCTTGAAGCACAACAGATTATTCTTGAAGTAGATCGCGATCGCCTAGTCTGGGACATCAATCGCTTCAGTACAGAATTGGCATCTGTGGACGATTTTCTCCAAACAGGGGAACTACTCAGCCAAATCCAAGCGGCAGCTCTCAAATCTGGGCTTCCCGGTATTGCGGCAGAGGCAACACAGCAACTGGATTACCTATATCAAACAGGCAGACTTACCGCCCATCAAGCAACAGGGTTACTCAGAGCAACTCGTGAATTGGGAGCAGACTTGTGATGGCTGGTGATTTTGATTACGATCCAATTCCTGGAATAGCTCAGCTTAAACCTGAGACAACTTATTTGCTTGTTCTTAACGGTTCTAAACAGAACAATTCTTTTTCCCTAAATCGGTTGCGATCGCTCATTGGGCGTAGCCATTCTCCTTACATTACCGTTGACATTGACCTGAGTAACTATGAGTTGAGCGTTCCGGCAACGATCTCCCGTCACCATGCTGTGATTAAGTGGGCTAACAATAAGCTTCAGATTATCGATCTCAACAGCCGCAATGGTACGTTTGTCAATGGGCAGCAACTTACTCCCCAGTCTGTAAATCAGCCCTCAGCCCCAGTTGTGCTGAAAGTGGGTAGTAAAATCCGACTTGGCGATTTAGAGCTGACAATTGTTGTAGCTGGATAGAGAAGCAATGTAATACAAAGCTTGGCGTCAGCGTTGGCTGCTTTTATAACTTTTGTCCTGAGCATGGATCGGCTTCAAGGGAGAGTAACGCGCACTACGAACTCAGAGTATAAATTGTGTTAAATTTTACTTTTTTGTATTAAAAATTGGTAGAAACACTATCAAGATATTCAATCAAAATTATTATAAAAAATCAAGCTGAATAAAAACTAAAGATTTTTCCTACTTTTCCTACTTTTCAGACTTTAATGAAAATATAAAAAACTTGAAAAAATATTACAAACAGAGAGAATGAGTTGTGATTTTAAATTCATTAAGATAAAGTTAAAAAACTTGATTAAATCAAGTTAATGTATAAATAATAAACAACAGATAAAAAA
>JAQYWO010000292.1 GCA_029379215.1 Rhizonema sp. PD37 | reverse complement strand
ATCATAAATAGGGTTATTACTGAAATCAAGTAATATCCCATCTCAATATACTCTTTTCTTTCGTTTTCAAGTTATCTAATCTATCGGAAGAGTAATGATAAAACTTAGCTTAATGGTCTATCTATCTTACCGTCTTTTCAATTCTTGCGAAGAATCTTCTAATCTTGCTGTTTATAGCGGATTTTACGATCTTTTACTTAAAACTTGCTTCAATATCTGATCAGTAATGAGATCTCAGCCTATATATTTTTCAAAACATAGAAGCGACATGTCAACCGCAGAATTACTGTTCATAGCGGATTTCATGAATAATACGTACATACATGTTGTTAAGGCGAACAGGGTTGTTTCACATTTAACCCCTACTAAGTGAAAATTTGTGATATATTTTACTAATTTTGGATGAATATGTATTTTAATTCCTGTAGTTTTCCCGATGTCTGGGGACGGCATTATTTGAGGGGTTATGTTGCATATTCAAAAGAAAACGGTATTACTGATAATTATTTTATACCCAAAAAATATACAGTATTATCAGTTACTAGTTAGACTTAGAACACCTGATAGTAAGTCGTTGTTCTTCACTTGCTATTACCTCATTACCACTCTAAAAATCTAACTAGCCACTTACGTTATTGTGAAGTTATATTTTAATCCTGAGAACGACCAACATCCTTTGCCATGTCTAGATAATCATTGGGATCACTATCCGACTGTGCTGACGTTGCTGTTTCTTTTGGTTCAGAAACATGAAGTTTGTTTGCAGTAGCTGCTTCTGCCGCTTTTGCGCCAGTACCAGTACGATCAACATCGCTAACGCTCAATTTCTGTGCATTTTCGTAATCTGCATCCATAT
Source organism: Rhizonema sp. PD37 (assembly GCA_029379215.1). Taxonomy (GTDB): domain Bacteria; phylum Cyanobacteriota; class Cyanobacteriia; order Cyanobacteriales; family Nostocaceae; genus Rhizonema. Next base: position 10,143 of record JAQYWO010000292.1, on the reverse strand, counting down.
CAACGGTAGGTGCCTCTTCTTCACCCTTAGCGATGCTTTCAGCAGCTAACTGTGCGTCTTGGGTGGGTGCTCCCTTGGCATTTGGCTTTACTTCTTCTTCTGACATTGGTAAACCCTCCTGTGAATTTTTTGATCTAATGTGGCAATCTTATCAAAAAACGCTCCAGAAACCCTGATATCTATAGGTATATTTTTCACCTCTATTGAAAGACAGATAAAAGATAAAAAATCTATTTTATAAAATTCTCCCCCTTGGAGGGCGATGTAGCTTCTCAAACTCTGTTACGCCTTAGTTTGAACAATCACATAACCTTTGAAAAAATAATGACAGTAGATGACAATAAGGCAACCCAAGCCCTAACTCCTGAAACTCAAAAATTAGTAGAAGCATTTAATACCTTGGATACTGATGCTAAACTAGCTTGGCTGTATTTTGTTTATAAAAAAATGGGTGATTCAATTACTCCTGCGGCACCTGCTGCTGGAGATCCGGAACTAGCACCGAAGCTCTTGGGTAATTATTATCAATTGTCAGATGAGCAGCAACTTGCTATAATGCGGGAAATTGTCAACCGTGAGAATACAGAATATTCCCATGCTTACGGTGCGCTTAAAGAAAATAACCAGCTATTTGTCTGGTATCTTTGGGCTGTGGCTATGGGTGATAATGTGGTTGGAATGCCAAGTAGCTACAAAGCAACCGACGCAACTAACAAGTTACTTTCCCAAATTGAAGATTTGGAGTTTGAAGAGCAAATGTCAGTGTTGCGAACACTTGTAGGTGATATGGGATACACTGATATTAAGCCGATTGAGACGCAAGCAGAAACTGGTAAAACAGCGAGTCTTTAATGAGTAGCTGTTAGCTATTTGTTAAAAGTAGTTAGCTGATACTTAGTTCGATGAGCATCGCCTACCCTATAAAATCAAAGGATTTTATTAAGGAATCGTTTAGTAGACATCAAGAGAATTGATTTAAGGGCGAACAGCCGTTCGCCCCCAACAAGGGTTTAAAAAAAAGCATCACTAATTTCCAATTTTTATCTCATACTTAACAGTGAATTGCTATTAGCTAATAGCAACTTGATTGATATCATCAGGAGTCAAGTTGGAATGTAGCACTTCACCATCACGAAACCAAACAATGCGCTGAGTTTGACGAGCAACATCTGGCTCATGGGTAACCATAACTACAGTGATACCACTAGCATTCAGTTCGCCGAAGATCTGCAAAACTTCTTGGGTTGTCCGCGAATCTAATGCGCCTGTAGGTTCATCTGCAAGGAGTAAAACGGGATGATTAACAATAGCACGTGCGATCGCCACTCGTTGCTGCTGTCCGCCTGAAAGTTGATTTGGTTTATTGTAGAGACGTTTTTCCAATCCAACTCGTTTAAGTGCTGAAGAAGCCTTTTCGCGCCTTTCCTCCGGTTTAACGTTGGCGTATACCATCGGTAGCATGACATTTTCCAACGCTGTTAGCTGGGGTAAGAGGTGGAATTGTTGAAACACAAACCCCAATTTTTTGTTACGAATATGCGCCAGTTGAGCGTCTCCCATTTGTGCCACATCAACATTATCTAAGTAATAATGCCCTGACGTCGGTCTATCTAGGCACCCAATGATATTCATAGCTGTAGATTTGCCAGAACCAGACGGCCCCATAATTGAACAATATTCGCCTTGTTCAACAATCAACTCGATATCATTCAGTGCCCTCACTTCCGTTTCACCTTCACCATAAACCTTAAAAACTCTTTCCAAGCGAATAATTGCTTGCTTGTCGGAGAGTGAATAATGAGGAGTGTGGAGTGAGGAGTGTGGGGTTGTTGCTTTTTCCATACTAGTACGGGTGGGTTGTAGAGGATGTTGTGAATGCTATGATGTTGAATCGATGAAACCCGCCCCTACCGATGATTGTACGGGCGGGTTTTAGAGGATGTTGTGAATGCTGTGATGTTGAATCAATTAAACCCGCCCCCACCGATGATTGTACGGGCGGGTTTTAGAGGATGTTGTGAATGCTATGATGTTGAATCAATTAAACCCGCCCCTACCGATGATTGTACGGGCGGGTTTTGTCAGATATTGTGAATGCTATGATGTTGTTTCGATTAAACCCGCCCCTACGCGCTTCTCAATGCCACAATCGGATCGAGTTGGGCAGCGCGACGTGCAGGAACAACACCAAAGAATAAACCAATACTGCCAGAAACGCTAACGGTAAGGGCAATGGCAACAGGAGAAATTCCAGCTTTTAATGGAGTCAAAGCTGCTACTAGCAAAATGCCACTTGCACCGATCGCAGTCCCAATCAAGCCGCCTGCTGCAGAGAGAATCACTGCCTCAATCATAAATTGGAGAAGAATGTCTTGCTGAGTTGCACCGATCGCCTTACGCAACCCAATTTCTTGAGTCCGTTCGGTGACAGAAACAAGCATAATATTCATGATGCCAATGCCGCCGACAAACAGAGAAATCGAAGCGATCGCCGCCAGCATAATTGTCAAAGCACCTGTAATTTGACCGACAGTTTGCAATGCATCTTTTTGAGAGCGCATAGTGAAGTCATCTTCACTCACAATTTTATGGCGTAGGCGCAGTAGATTGGTGATTTGAAACTGTGCTGCATCTACACTTTTTGTATCACGAGCCGAAGCAACGATATAATCTAAGGCAATACCATAGGGAGAATTCTTGCCCACAAGTCGGTTGGCTGAAATTGTGATGGGAATCAAGGCTGTATTGTCGTAATCCGATCCGACACTTGAGCCTTTCGCTTCCAGCACACCGATCACTTGAAAGCTAGAATCTTTGATCCGCAGCTGCTCACCTACGGGGTTGCTCGTACCATACAGTTTTTCTGCCAAGTCTGCACCAAGTACAGCAACTTGATTGTTGCTTTTCATGTCTATATCGCTAAAAAACCGCCCTTTATTCATATCGAAGTCCCGGACTTTCAGGAAACTGGGAGTCGTACCAATGATGTTGACATTGGTGTTTTTATTCAGGTAATTAACCACCTGTCTGCTGTTTAACTCGGCTGTAACTCCTGCAACCGTTGGTACTTGGGAGGCGATCGCACTCGCATCTGCTAGTACTAGAGTTTTTGGGACATCGAAAGAAATGCGTTGAGTTTCCCGATTACCAGGAAACACAAATAGCACGTTTGGTCCTAAGGACTCCAACTCCTTGTTAACATACTTTTGCCCCCCTTCACCAACACCGATCATCGCAATCACAGAAGCGTTACCAATGACAATACCCAGCATTGTCAAAGCACTACGTAACTTATTTGACAGCAGGGTTTTTCCTGCCATTTTGACGCTTTCTAAGAAGTTCATTTTTGTTGTTGTTCTTTTGCCTTCTGGATCTGGTAGTCTTTGGGTGGGTTGAGAAACACGCGATCGCCCAGTTTCACACCTGATAAAATTTGAGTTTGGTCCTTCACTTGCGAACCAATTGTCACAGGGTGAAATAAGGGTTTATTGTTTGCATCTGGTAACAGGACACCCGTTTGACCCTTTTCAGTCACAATTGCTACAGTTGGAATGAGCAAAGCATTTTTCACCGCATCGCCCAGGAAAGTCATATCGACATTCATACCAGAACGAAGTGTATCTTTTCCAGTATCAATAGCCACTCGTATTTGAAATAATGTTACACCTTGATCCTTCACTGCTTCTGGAGCAATCAAATGCACGTGAGCCTTAAAAACTTGGTCAGGATAGGCATCGGCAACCACTTCCACCGGCTGTCCTACTTTAATTTTGCCAATATCGGTTTCTGGAACTTGAGCTAGCACTTCCAATCCGTGTGCCACAGCCACAATTGAACTAGACGTCGCTGAGGCGCTGCTAGAGGCAGAAGTTGTCGGTGTCACAAACGCCCCAACGTTAGCATACTTCTGCGTGACAATTCCGGAAAAGGGAGCGCGGATGATAGTATCATTCAACTTAACTTCCGCCGCTCTTAACTGGGCAGCAGCTGAGTCCGTTGCGGCAGATCTCTGAGCCATTTCCTCCGGACGAGTGCCACTTTGGAGTAGCGATAGTCGTTTTCGGGCTTCTCGTAAATTTGCCTGAGCTGCGTTGTCTTCACTCAGGGCTTGGTCGAATAATTGTTTTTTCTCCGCGCCTTGTTTGTAGAGGTATTGGTAGCGTTTTACCTGTTCAATTGTGTAATTTGCCTTCGCTTGCGCGGCATCTACTTGTGCTTGCCCTTGGGAAATTTCTTGAGGACGATTACCCGCACGAGCTGCGGCAAACTGTGCCTGGACTTGCTTCCAGTTAGCACGCGCTTGATCAACTTGTGCTTGAATGTCTGCACTATCCATCCGCGCAATAATTTGCCCCTGCTTCACCTTGTCGCCCTGCTCAACGTACAACTGTGTCAAAGTTCCAGGATTTTTCGGGCTAATATTCACGTTCTGAACTGGCTGTACTTTCCCACTCGCAGGAATTCGGAGGGTGACATTTTTTGTCTCCACGGGAACCGTCAGTGCTATGATATCGTCTTTAGTAGCTTTCCTATTTACGAGCGTGTAAGTCGTGGTTGTGCCCACAACCAAAACACCAACTGTCATCAGTCCAATCAGCCAGCGAAATGGATGCTTAAGTTTGCCAATCACAGGAATTTCTAAGTACGTAGTCATAAGAGCAGAGATAGTAGTTGCCTTGTTGGGGTAGAGCGGATAGGACGGTAAGTACAGGAATTTTACAGATGATGAGAACTTCTGAGTTGCTCAATCTTACTTCATGCTAGTCATTACCATTTCTACGTGCCTTCACCTAAAGGGGTGACTTTCGCTATTGCTCTCGATTTTCAATATGTTGTAGTGGTTGAATCTTTGACGATAGGACTTACGCACAAGGTAGCAAAGTGCGATCGCTTAACGTCCGACTAGAGGCTTATCACCTACACTAGTACTCGATGTCACTAATTTTGAGTGGTACGTAGTGAGCGATTTATCGCTCAATCTTAAGCACTAAAGTGCTTACTACAAACTTTTATAACCCATTAGATACTGACGAGACGCATTACTAGGTTTTGTGCAACACCAAAGATTGTTTTTCCAGTGTTTCTAGCTAGCAGATTGGAATGCAAATCAATGGCTAAAGAAAAGTCAAGAAAAAAGGATAATGATTTTTTCAGTAGCTGTTATAACGAATTCGTCATAACAGCCACTGAGATGATTTTAGAACTCCCAAGAAATCGTTCCTTGAACTGTAAACGGTGCAGCAGGATTAGCTGCCCTCAAAAATGTGCCCTCGAAATATTTGACATCAAATAAATTCTTGAAGTTAATAGATGCTCTCAAGCGATTTTTTTTGTAGAAAAGTGCCGCATCAGTCCGTACAAAACCAGGTATGGTGTAAGAGTTATCGAGATCTCCATAAGCTCTGCTGTTGGCAAAAATGCCTCCACCAAAACCAAAACCTTTTAACGAACCTGTTTGAAAGGTATAAGTTGTCCACAATGAACCAGTATGTTGCGCTGTATTCGCTAGAGCATTTCCAACTGCATAGGTATTGTCTTTAGTGACTTCTGCATCCGTATATGCGTATGAACCAATGACTTTCCAACCTGGTAAGATTTCTCCAGCAATATCGAACTCAATCCCACGAGAGCGTTGTTCGCCGACTTGAATTGAAAAGGTACCAGTGGGATCGCTGGGATCGGCAGTTGCGACATTGGTTTTAGTCACAGTGTATAAGGCTAAAGTAGAAGAAAGGCGACCATTGAAAAAGTCTCCTTTGATGCCGACTTCATATCCAGTTGCCCTTTCAGGCACAAAAGCACTACCGTTCCTAGCGACACCACTTACAGGATTAAACGAGCGACTATAGTTGGTAAACAGTGAAATTTCTTTTGTCGGTTGGTAAACGGCTCCTACACGGGGTGAAAACGCATCGCTATCTGTCTTTGCAGTGGAGGCATTGAAGAAATCTTGTGTTTCACTATGATAAGTATCAAACCTGCCACCAACAAGGAGTTTAAGATTATCAAAAACAGTAATCTGATCTTGAAGGTAAATTCCAAAAGTGTTAGTGTTGGTTGTTGAGTTGCCAAACGGTTGATATGGACCATCATAAGAAAAGTTGTAGACCGGATTAAAAATATTAATCGGCTGATCGGGTCCTTTCTGACCCTGATCGTGCTCATACAATCTACCAACTTCCGTACCGAACAAAAGTGTATGCTTGACTGAGCCAGTATTGAATTTAGCAGTTAAGTCATTCTGGAGAAAATAAGTTTCATAATACTGATTAGCAGGACCACTATTGAAAAGAGTAATAGTTCCGTTGTTACTGGTTGCAAAAATTGGCTGAATGACAAAACGATTATTTGTTTCTGATGCGGTCGTTACACGAACAGCACTACGTAGCGATAAATTCTGATTAAACTGATGATTCAAAGTCAGGTAGGTTCTTGATTCATCGACAACGACTTGATTTCTCGGATCGCTGAGATAGCGGCTAATCGGAATATCTGCAATTTTATTGTCAATTACCGGTAGCCCGCGATCTAAAGGATTTTCCGCGTGAAGATATTCACCTTCAAACGTCAAGTTTGTCTTATCACCTATTTTCCAGTTCAGTACAGGAGAGATAAAAAATCTATCTTTGTTAACAAAGTCGCGGAAACTGCCAGAATTTTCGTAGGCAATGTTGAGACGATAACCCAATTTTCCGTCCTGGGTTAATGGACCGGAAAAATCTAGTGTGGGACGATAAAAACTATAGCTCCCGGCTGTGAAACTTACATTGTAATATGGTTCGGCTAATGGCTTTTTGGTGACAAGATTGATGATACCCGAAGGTTCCAAGCGTCCAAACAACACCGAGGCTGGTCCTTTAAGAACTTCAACTCGCTCGATATTGGCGGTTTCTCGATAGGCGCGAGAAGAGTTGCCATCGTCAAGGAAACCATTTTTGTAAATGTTGGCAGTGAATCCCCGAATTGTGTAATCTTCTCCCCGATCACCACTAGAGCCTGCGAATGCCACACCACTGACATTACGAACTGCTTCGGTTAAACGAACTGCACCTTGATCTTGAATCACAGTTGCAGGGATGACTTGAATCGACTGGGGAATGTCGCGTAAAGGCGTATCGGTTCTGGTTGCAGTTGATGCGTTGGATGAATTGTATGCATCTTGCTCACCTGTCACCACCAATTCAATTGGTTCATCACCATTCGCTCTTGGTTGAGTTTGTTGTGTCTGGTTTTCTGGTTGCCTTGTTTGGGGCTGTGGTGTTTGAGGTTGCTGCCTCTGTTGTGCCAAAGATGCAGTACTGGCTACATTGAAAATCAGACCTTCAGTGGGACTGTCATACAACTCTACAATTGGTGGAGCGGCTTCCCCTATCACCGTCACCCGGATAGTATTGGCATCAAAGTTTGTGATGCTGATCTCAGTAATACCCGCAATTGGTTTAAGTGAGCGGAATGAGAACACCCTATTACCTGGTAAACGCAGTTGAGCGTTGGGAATATCAACCACAAAGGTCTTACTATTTACCTGAGTGCGATTCTGCAGTTTCAAGCTAGCAGCAAGTGTAGTTTGCAAAACTAGTTCCAAACCAGTCTTTATCGGATTTGCCTTCACGAAGCTGACTGGTACAATTTGTGCGGCTGGCGTTGAAAGTGGTGTTGGCAATTGCACCAACATTTTAGCACTACGAAGTGGAGGTTGTATTTCACTCAGGAGCGGAATTTTTTTTGTCAACGTCGGTTTTGAATCAACACTGTTTGCCGCCGAATTGATTCTGCTGCTGAAAACAGCGAACTGTGTTGTCTGATTTACACCCTGTTTAACTTTGTCGCTAGTGGCAGGAGCTACAGCATCAAGGTTATAATTTTCCCGGCTCCCCAATTTTACCTGTGCCGATGCTCTTTGAATCAATACAGCACTCAAGCATCCTGATAAACCTAGTACTAGCCACAAATTCACACCACACTTCAATTGCCAACGCTTCATTACTACATTCCTCAAACATCGAGCTAGTCAAATTTCGTGCTTCCTTAACTCTGAGAAAAAAGGGGAACTCAAATTCGGTGTTCCCTTTGTTATCCGCAGAAGAAAGCAAAGTCAAATCCTTATTGCAAATATTTTCTATTATTGATTTGTTGAGTATACACCATTGTTAGTCATTAAATCTATAACAAAAACGGTCTTATAGCTCGCCAACGCTTAAAGGTAAGAGCAAAGCGCCCCTGGTGAGTGTAGCCAACCAACATTATATGCAGCAATTCTGGTGCTGCTGAACAGCAGATATTAGCTAAGACAGACTTTCGCTTTTGCGGAAAGTGCCAACCCAGGCCTCATGCCCAATACGAAAAAGGTGTCTACCATCAACACCACTTGCGGCAATTTATTTGTCATCACATTACACCATACACCTAACATCGGTAAAAAATAACTTAGTAAATAATTTTCTCAAGAATCATATCAGGAATAGAGTTATTGTTGATCACTATATTTATGGCACACCAGGATAGATGACAGCCCCGACTACGTTGCTCTCCCACCAGAATAGTGGTGGAGAATCAATACAACACTACGCAAAGTTTTGCGGTTCATGGCAGACGCTTTTAAATATTTTTGGAAATTTAGTACGTTATATTGGTTGTCAAATACACAAGGAAGCAAGGGGGAAACCGGAATCCGAAGTCCCCCTGATGTTTGCACAGTCTGTCCTTTATAGAAACAGTTTTGTATTCATCCCCATGTTCCCCAGAAAAATGAAAGTGATACTCTAACCACTTCCTTTCCTGTTCTGGGTGTGTTGTAATTATGCGATCGCGCATTTGGAAATTCCCAATTGTCAACTCCAACCCTTGGCGCAACTGAATATCCCGCCAGTAACCTTGTCCCTGCCATTGCGGCAATTTCCACACCACATCCAACACATCATCTGGATCTGGGTTTTGTGTAGCTTCTGCCCAAAGTTCCCTACTTTCTTTTTCTGTGAGAGTAATCGTCATGCCAGATGAGGGTTTTTAATGCTAATAATTAGCATTAATTTTAGAGGAAATAGGTTTTAGGGCGATCGCCTAAAATTCAGCTTTGAATGTCTAAAACTTGTCGATAAAATCTTTCAGCTTTATTCAAATTGCCTCGTTTGCTCCGAACCTCGTTTTGTGACGCCCACATCTGCCAAAATTTTCAAAAAATCCTCTCATCTTTTCAGAGACTCCCGTACCTACACCCGTCAATGCTAATACTCTCAAGTTCTCCTTGACAATAACAAGAGCGCTAGGCAGTAAATATTAAAACGTTCTGGTTTCTCTAAGTCGTGATCGACCGAAGACGGAGCGTCAAGGGCTCCGCTCCTGTGTACTGAATTCTTACAGCTATTTTTTTCGTACCATGTTGATGTTGACAGTTATTGCCGTACCTTGGAGTTGTCCACTTGTGATGGGATAGTATGAAACAAATCCACGGCTTGGACTGTCGAAGAGATACCCTCGACGTGAGGCTGGAACTTTACCTTGCTTGACTAAAGATATGAATTCTTTGAGATATCTGCGTATACTGAGAAGATTACCCAAAGTTGCGTTTGTATGGTTCTTAATCAGCATCATGAAGAAGTCCAAGCTGCGGTTATCTTGTCCGTCAATTAAGCTACCGTTTTTTAGGAAAGAACTTGCTATAATTTTTCCATTCATTTGTTGCACTTTGAAGATGGTATAATACGACGATTGTTTCTTAATATCGTTCACATAGCAGAGCCAATCACCATCATGATCTAATACAAAACCTTGTTGTGCAAGGTAGGAAAGCGGAGAACTGATTGGCTGACTTTGTGGAGTTGGCAACAAATCCGCCACTGGATCGAAAGAGCAAATTCTTTGTAGTGTTCTCTGTTGAGGAGTAGTGGTAACTTCATCTGCTCGCGCCATTAAAGAAACAGCAGTAAACGCAGACGCCGAGACAGCAAATGCGCTAACCCAATGAATAATCATATTCATCTTTTTTGCTTATAAGTGATTATTAGGACACATGAGTTGCAGTAGTCATTTGTCCATTTTTAGTTCTTAATGTTTATCTTCCATTTATTTATTCTTTTTCCGGAAAATAGGTTTAAAACATATTAAATATAATGCTGTCACTGTTTAGTATTTGTGGACACATTG
>JAQYWO010000291.1 GCA_029379215.1 Rhizonema sp. PD37 | reverse complement strand
AAGTTATTGATATATTTCTCTAAAGCAATGTAAATCTCTTTTGCTTGGCGATCGCACCAGCGAGATTGGTGATATACATATAAATGGAACAAAATTTAGATATAATAAACAGCAAGTTGCGTGATTACTGTCAACTACTTACACTGATTGCTTAGGCAATAAAGTTTAGGCTTGAAAGAGTTATCTTTCATAGCAATAGTTGTCTACCGCATGAATTACTAGTTGGCACAAACGGACGAATGTTCCCCTAGTTTGGTATGACTTCTTATCTTCTGATTAAAGATCCTTGCAAAAAGGATATCCCATTAGTAATAGCCATAAAGAGTTTACTACTCTGGGTCGTAGACTTAGATCAAATGTTAAATCAATACTGCTGGCAAATTAATAATGTAATAAAACCGGAAAAAGCACAAACTAGAAGACTTTTGGGTAATACATTTTTTGCTCCTTCTCAGTGCAGAACGTAAAACCCGTAAAATAATATGGACTATTTCATTTCTCTTCTTGTAGAACTTACGCATAGTACTAACTTTCAAACTCCATAAGATAGATAAATACTTACTATCTCAAAACAGAGGATAAATTTGTGCAACAAGTATCTAACTATACTCAAGAACTCACAAACCGTATCTCACCAATTGTAGAAAAGTTATTTGAAGGCAGTAGCTTTTACATAATGAGATTAAAAAAACAAGAAATGGTTGAATATATGGTAAGTCTTTTTGAGAATTTTTCGCCTGAAGAATTTAAAAATATTCTCGAGAGTGAATTGAAAAGCAGAATTTTGAAATTATTAACCTTAGAGGCAGTTTCAGGAAGTTTAAATGATTTAACTTTAGACCAAGTGAGAATTTTTGATGAATTTGTAATAGGAGAATAAAATAATGCCTTATTTATTAGATACAAATATCTTCAGTTACATTTTTAAGAAAAATGAAAATGTAAATAAGAAATTACGAGAAGTAACGCTAACTGGAAATGAAGTTTTCACAAGCTGTATAACATATTATGAGGTAAAGCGGGGCTTATTAGCAGTAAATGCGACTAAGCAATTAGCTGATTTTCATCAGTTTTTCACTGACTATGAGGTTTTATTCTTAGACGATTCAGATATTATTGAACAAGCCTACAAAATTCAGGCTGACTTTAAAATAAGAGGTAGTTCAATACAAGATACTACTGTATTAATAGCGGCTACAGCAATCACGCTTGATTTGGTTTTAGTTTCTAATAATTCTGATTTGCTCAAAGTAGAAGGATTAAGTTTAGAAAATTGGTTACAAACAGATTCCTAAATATATACCGATTTACCCAAGTTTATTATCCAAGAAGGCAGCTATTAATCACGGGCATCCGGCTGAAGGAAACCAAATGTCAGGGGATTGAAACCCCTCCCAATTGTCAGCCTCCAAATCAAAGAAAAGGAGGGGGTTTTATGCCCTTACTCTTTTCAGTCGTAGGCAAAGGACTGTTGCATTCCTTCAGCATAGCTGCCTTTCCTGATAATGTGAAATCAAGGAATAGTAGATATTTAAGAAAAGAGTTTGCCGATCACCTCAACCAGTTTTACTGGAAAGATGTATTTTGGAGTGGTTCATGCTTTATTGCGACGCGCGCGCGGCGTTACTGTTGAAAGCCTGAAGAAGTATGTGGAGTCACAGTCACTTCGGAATTGACAAATACCATATGTCTTCCCATCAATGTTTAGCAATATTAATGGGAAGACAATTCGTTTTTGTCCCGTTATTTATCCTTTATACTGATTTCTAAAATGAATACAGTATAGGACAAGGAAAGTTCGCAGGAGGGAAACCCTCGGTAAGAATCTGTCCGTGCCAAGAATGAGTAAAGTTTGCGTGAGTCCTATTATCCTCAAAAAATGAGTTGATTGAGAGCGCGATCGCTCTCTCGCTCGCTATTCATGTGAATGCCTAATGCTAAATTTGGCTAATGTTACGTGTGTCAAGAAATGCACCTTGTATAAACTACTGAAAATCTTTTGCCTGCTCAAAAAAAAACTAGTATAAACACGTAAGACATTAAAAAAAAAAAGACTTATAAATAAGTAGGATTTAAAAACTTTTTCGTGCAAAAACAGGATAGCTACCATATAGGAACTGCAGAAGGAATATAGATTCCCAGTGTGTTCCATAAAATATCTGCGCCTTAAAACCCGACACTACTTATTTCAGAAATAGTATCATTTAAGCTTATGCGTATTTATAAAGTCGCTGCTTATACTTTGGCTGCTCTTGCCTCTAGTGATTTGGGTTATAGCGCTTGTGCCAATACTCCTAAATTTACATCAAACCATCCAAAACCACCTGCTGAAGTTTTTGCAAACCCACCTTTTACTACAGCTACTTATCCTAAAACAGATCTTGCGAGTGAATCTCAGTCCTTACTGGGAACTAAACCTCGTCAATTAAGTGGAAGTTTAACTGAGGATTTTACACTCTTCAGAGAGCAACAGAGGCAGGAGAATACAACAACAAAAGAGACGCTCTCGGCGCAATTAAAGACGGATCGAGTTGCTCAGCAGACGCTTCTAAGAGACATCCAGGGTAATTGGGCACAAAGTTTCATCGAACCTTTGGCAGCGCTGGGAGTTATTAAAGGATTTCCGGATGGCACTTTCCGTCCTGACGCGCCAGTGACACGCGCTCAATTTGCTGCGATGATTCAAAAAGCTTTCCGGAAAAATCCCATACGTAATGGAGTTCGGTTTGTGGATACGCCTCCCTATTATTGGGCTAATGGCGCGATTCAAACTGCTTACGAAATGGGTTTTCTTGAGGGATATCCTGGTAGAATCTTCAAGCCTGAGCAAAAGATTCCTCGCGTTCAGGTATTAGTTTCTCTGGCAACTGGTTTAAATCTTTCTGTTAATCAGACAACGCCAGCTGTTTTAAATGCTTATTTTCAAGATTCCTCGCAAATTCCCAACTATGCTGTTGAACAAGTGGCGGCTGCTTTACAGAACCGCATAGTTGTCGATTATCCCAATGTTCAGAATCTTAATCCTAATCAAGTTGCAACACGGGCGGAGGTAGCGGCATTTATCTATCAAGCTTTGGTTAAAGCTGGAGCGGTTCCGGAACTCGCGAGTTCTCAAGTTGCAACTCAATACATTGTAGATTATAGATTACCTGAAAACTCAGCTCCTCCAGTAGCTCAAGTGGAAGACTTGCGGCAACGTTATCGCGTCCCATCAATACCTCCAGAAGATCTAGCGCTCGTCGCAGGAATTATTGGTGTACCAGGCTCATCTGTTGCTAGTCCTACTGCTTTTGGTGCCGAGTTCGGTGATGTTTTTGTTGGAGGTACTTACCAATCAAGAGCACGCTTTACTAATAGAGACGATGGTGGATTAGAGTTTGGTTTTGGTTTGGGAGAACGGCGAATAGTAGGTTTAGAAGTTGCTGTTTCTTCTTTTTCTACCTTTAGGGAAGGTTTGTTCTCTAATGCAGGTATTAGTTTGAAACTGCATCATTTGTTCCCTCATAACTTCGGGATCGCTGCTGGGGTAGAAAATATTGGTACATTCGGTTCTCCGGATGGGGGAAGCAGTGTCTATGGCGTTGCGAGTAAAGTCTTTATACTCAAAGACGACGCAACCAAGCCCTTTAGTTCTCTCACTGTCTCCTTAGGTGTTGGGGGTGGTCGTTTTCGCTCGGAGTACGACGTTCAAAGACGTATTGGCTCTACCAATGTATTTGGCAGTGTGGGGTTAAGAGTCGTTGAACCGATATCGGTCATTGCAGATTGGACAGGTCAAGATTTGACACTCGGTACCTCTATTGCTCCGTTCCGGAATTTTCCGCTTGTCATTACTCCAGCTGTAGCAGACGTTACAGGTAATGCTGGTGATGGTGCTAGATTTATTCTAGGAGTTGGTTTTGGCTACTCTTTCTAAATCATTTAACACAAAAGCGATGAATTATATAAAACGTTTTCCATTTTCTTTAAGTTTGAGCGTTGCTTTTAGTACAATTATGTTATGCCAAGCATCGCTGCCAGTTCAAGCTCAACGTGGCAACCAATCAGATGTCACAGGTGCGATCGTCACAACGAGCGACATTAAAGGTCCTTTTTTCAGCCCTACATCCCAGGGGAGAGGGAGTCTAGTAGAATTTAACAACTTTGGACTTCGGAGGGTTGTCTCTGAAGCTTCTGTAAAGGTAATTGATGAGCTGAACTTAAACACCTTACCTTCAGGATCAAGTAGACCAATCCCTTCCGAGACACAGCAAAGCTTACTTCGTTTTCTTACAGCATCGCGATCTACAGAAGTAACACCAACGAATCAGCAAATTACGAGGGCATTAACAGGAGTGCAGGGGGGTCCGACAATTCAGCAGGCTGAACAACTTACAAACAACTTACGAGGTTTGCTGGGAAATTTCCGACTCACGACAATTCGGCAGCAAGGAGAAGTCAGATACCGTAGAGTTAATACAACTCGATTACTGGCAGCATTGAACGCTTATAACAATATAATTGATCGTAGCTCTGCACAGTATCTCAGTAATGCGCCACCTGAACTACTAGCTATTCGATCAATATTGTCGCAAATCACTGAGAGCATTAGAACTGCAAAAAATAAATTCTAAGCTTTTGGCACATGAACAGTGCAAGTTTGAGAGTTCCAAAAAACAAAATATATAGATACTCATAATGATTATCATTATGAGATAGAGGGAGAGGTTGCCGACAGCAGCCTCTCCCTTTTGTAGTCAGATCTGCGGCAAATGCTCTTGAGGAATCCCCTTTGCCTTTAGACCTTTTGGAGATATCAAATTCTCTTTGTTGCTACTATATAATTTATTTGAAAACTCCTACAATGCTGACGTTTACGCAATACAAACACCAAAATCCTGACACACTAGTTGCCTTAACTCTTGCTCTCACAGCAGAACAAAGGAGTCGCAGTCGTCATCGTTTTGAAACGGAAGATGGACAAACTGTGTTTTTACGTTTACCTAGAGGAACTGTGTTACGTAATGGTGATCTTCTGCTAGACGAAACAAATAGTAGTGTATTAAAAATACTAGCCAAACCAGAACCAGTTTTAACTGTCATTGCCCAAACACCACTCGATTTGCTTAGGGCAGCATATCATCTAGGAAATCGTCACGTACCAGTAGAAATTACGCCGACCTATTTACGGTTATCAACAGATCCAGTTTTAAGTATAATGTTGGAACAACTTGGGATAGAAGTAAAAGAGGAAATTGTACCCTTCCAACCAGAAGCAGGTGCTTACGGAGACCATTCGCATACTTAAGAATGGTATTTCCTCTACTACTATCCGCTAATTCATGTCTAGCACTGGGGTATAGCGTGAGTAGTTAGGCGGAAGTAAACCAAAAATAGTTTGTTGCTGTTAAGAGCGCTGAAGTGCAACTACGAGCTAATTTCAGAGATTTTACATTTCGTTATATAGTTGTAAATTTTCCCGCCTACTTACTTAGTCTTATCAGCAGCAATGTTTTTCACGAATTGAACCGAAGAGCGAAGAGTATCTTTTACACCTGATAGCTCATGAAGTCTGCTGATTTGGTGGAATTGGTGAAAGTAACCCAAGTGTAATCGATGGACAAACGGCTTTTATCGGCTCTACTGTACTTGTAGTCAAACCACCTGCAATCCTTGCAGCTTCGTCATAAGACAAAGCTGACAAAGCATCGTCTGAATTTGTACTCAGGCTCCGTCGTGCTACAGCATTATTTACAGCATCATCAATCAGATCATTAATTTCAAGTCGGCCTATGTACTTTTTTTGGTTTCCGTCCATTTTTATTTTCCTGTTAATTTTGTGAAATGGGTAATGTTGAAAAATTACTTCCGAATCGGTGTAAAATTACCTTCTTTTTCTGCTTCCTTAGCGTGCGTGTGCAGTTGCTCTAACCGATATTCATGTATAGCGGTTCGGGGGTAAGCAGCACAATTACTTAATCTACTGTCAATATTTTAAGTTATAGGAAAGTTATTCCCTCATTTCTTTCGACTTTTGATTCGGTCATAACTCAAGGAGTTTTGTCCCCATGCTTAAAAACCTGGTACTTAATTAAGGACGCCGTATTTCTTGCGAAGCTCTGGGGAGAGAGTACTCTCACGCCCTTGACTTCGCGCGAAGCTACAGCCCAAGGGAAGCTACTGTCTGGAGAGCTTTGCGCGGTACTTCACAAAGGAATACATTTTTATTGCAAAGCTCACAGACTTTGTGCAAAATCTGTGAGCTTTGCATTCTAGTAGGCTTTAAACCCACTCCGCAGATGATTCTTTTTCTTCCTACCTTCAGGATGGAGACAGAAAAATCACATATTTCGTATTTTGTAAATATTCTGTAGAGTGATATTATGATGTCCGTCGCGCTAAGAATTAAGCTGCACTACTTTGCTCAAATTCGGTTAGGAAGCGGAATGCCTTGACAATAGAGCGAGCAGACTGTGTGGGGGAAGTATTATAGAACGATTTCCATGCACTTGCTTTATCTTCATCGTAGCGATCGCTTCTATTCCGATGTTCCTCCAACCATGCTAACCGTACAGCATGACCGATTAACACATCCAACACAATATATGCTTCTATTTGTAAATTAGGATTCCGAGATGCGATCGCTGCTAATTCCATTAATGTTTCGATACAGACTTGACGGTACTCGGGAGCCTCTATTTTATTCAAAAGATGCTCTACGAGTAGAGCAAAGTTCTTTTCTCCCTCTGTCATCTCCGACAGCATCAACTCGCTATCCAAGCGATTGCGACGCTCAAGTTTATCACCGATGACTAGACCTTTACAATGAGCCATTAGACGCCAAACTTGTTTAAAGAAGTCCTTTGGTACGCGTCCCGTTGCACCTACAGCTTGGCGAAACCGCCGCCAACCCTCTGGTACAACTTCTATTTCCTCAACAAGTGCAGGTTCCCAATCAATTTCACTTTCTTTTTGTTTAACGTGCAATGATTCCTGTTTACGTAACAGTTGACTGATCCCAGCATAACCCAGCAATACTTGACGTAACCGTGTTTTCACTTCAAAAGGCGAAAGTTGCATCAAATGTTCGTATGCTTCATCTTGAGTGACTTTTAACTCTCCTGCAAGTTCGCTGGTAATTAACAGGATGAAATAGCCAACTCTTAATGTTAGTAATCCTTGGAAGAGTTCTGGTTCTGACTTAATGGAAAGGCTCAAATAAATGAGGATCTCCTGAGTCAAGACGCGATCGCTGATATCCTCACGACAAAAATGATTGATTTTCTCCATAATTTCGTTATGTGACATCGGCACGGTGATTAGCGATGCTTCACTATAAGCCTTTCCCACGGCAATTTGCTTACCCCGTACCACAATGCTTGTCACTGCGTCTGATAAAGTCATATCACCCATCTGGCGCAACCCAGCCGCACGACGTACCACTGCCCAAAGACCTGATTTTCCTGCTTTGGTGTAAACTTCATCCAGCAAGTCCGCTACCGTCACGGGATACGTCCCATTTCCAAAACCCGTATCAAACTCAAGTTTTTGCAAACGAGTTAAAGTCTGCAATAACTCTATTTGCTCGTAAAGATTTTCTGAAGATTCTAAAGAAGAAAGCAAGCATTCTAAGTTATTTTCACACTCCATCTTAACTTCTTGAGTATGCCCTAACTGCGAGTTTTTCTCTGGACGACTGAGGTGAGATCTCCGAGGTGTAGCATCTTTGACTGCTGAATCATGACGATCCCAATCCTGTAGAAAATCAATCCGTTGTGTCGCTGCTGTCAGCATGAGTTGATTGATTCGCCCTAATTTCACCCGCACACCGTTACAAATACCATCCTTAAGTTCTTGCATCAAGGTAAGCAATTCCTCGCTTCCTCTTTCCAACATGGTGTGAGTCAACATTAAAATTAGGGTAGGACGTCCCAAATCACTCCAATATTTTTGCATGTAAGCGAGTTCACTTCTCAGTTGATCCACGAGAAAATCATAATCAAGAGTTAAGTAGAACTGCTGAGAGTCTAAAAAAGATGGTAAAAACACAACAGTTTCATCTCGAATCCGAAAGATTCGAGATGTTGTTAAACTCCGTAACCGCCGTGCCGGACGTCCAGTCAAGCCAAGTTTGTCATTACGCCCAATTTGGGTGAAAATAGATGAAAGTTCGCTAGCTTGTCGGACTTGGATTGGTTCTACTTCCTTAGCTGTTTGCGTAGAAACGCCGTGAACTTCCAGTAATAGTTGCAAATCTTCATCTTCTGCCAATAAAGCAATTTGTACTAAAGCCTCGCGCTGTTTTCCCACACATAAGTGTCGTCTCAAGGGATCAATATCCCCAACTGCCAGTAATCCTTCACTCAGCATTTGACTGAGAAAATACAAACTCTGCGCCCAAACTAAGGGGAGATTTTCGTTTGGCAAACGTGGCTGACTTTGAGGATAAAATTTTTCCGCTTCTACATTTTCGGCTTCGACGTAATAAACTTCTGGAAGCAAATGCAATCCATCACGTTCAACAACTAAAGAATCTAAACGTTCTTGGTAATGTTTAACTTGTTCTTCTTTACCGCTAAACAAACCATCCAGAAGTAAATAGGTGAAAAATAAAGGCCATTCGCACTCAATATGCTCAAATTGTTTGAGTTCCGATGGTTCGTAGTGCAAGCGGTGTTTGTCTTCTAAGACAGTTTGGTGTCCATCTCGCAGGAAACGTTTGCAACCGTATTTACCTTCAAGTTTAGTGATAATCTCGTTGCGAGTGCGATCGCTTAACTCCGCATCTTCCACCGCAAAGGCGGGAAAACTAATGATGCTTAACAGCGCCGCATCAATTTCTTTTGAAGACGATTCTCGTGGCAGTAGAGATTCTAGCGTAATTCTGGCACGGGCAATTTCATCTGGCAGCACATGAATCACCGATGCTTGACTACCACGGACGCCAAATAAATCTAAACTATTGATTGCTTCCAAGGCGGCTTTTGCCATACCGACAGAACTAGCATTTAATTCTGCTTTTCCACTATTAATTTTGTTACCCCGCTCCCAAATGCCGTAATCAGGTGTGCGGTAAGCCCGTCCAATGTAGTAAACTAGATTTTGAACAAAATTCACTTCATCTAGCGTGAAAATTATCTGAAATCCAGAAGCAGTCATTTGTGCCAACATCAGTAAGAATATCGATGTGGCATCAACTTGCAGATGTCCCCAGCTATCGTCGCCGACGACGATATCGCCAGTCGCCGTATTATACTTAGCGTGTAATGCATCCAGTGGAGACTGAGTATGCTTGAATCGCTCTACTTTCAAACTTTGTCGCATCATTGAAAATAGCAATCCACGCATCAGCTTGATGACGCTGTGTTCTAGTTCATAGGTACGTCCCTTGTCTTCATCAACCTTGCGGTATGCGATCGCCAGTCCCCAAACTGCCAGAATACTGTACACATTGTCACGCACCCAAGCATCGGTGTAATCTCCGTGGGCAGTTATTGCTGTACTTGCAGGTAGCAATCCAGTAATCGGGTTTTGACGTGTTAAGATGATCGTCTTGATTTGCTGGTAATAATTCTCCAGGCGCGTTTGTAATTGGGTAGCTGTTTTCATAATTTTAGAGGTGACAACTATTCGCGTTTTTAGACTTTGTATCTGTGAAGTGAATTATTTGAGCAAAACTAAAACAAGTTCGGGAATCGACTAGGATAGTACAAATGCACGTTAGCTAAAAGTATTCTCTCATATGAAAAGGCTTCTGCCAACAGCATCTTAGAAGCCAAATTTAAAACTGCTGTAAGTTGAGTATTGAGAAGTTATGTCGATTGTTTTTTGTAATACTGATAATATCTAACTTAAAAGCGCTAACTTAGTTTTAACGTTATTAGCTTGCAGAGACGTGAAATTTGGCATCTCTACAAGGATCATCACTTCTTCAAATCTGAATCGATATATTCCTACCTATCGTTGTTAGATATGTGGCATTTTTAGCTTTATTCTACCTACTTTTTTTGAAAAATTGCTGATAGAGACGCAATAACCACTACACTGATGAGATAAGAGTAAATGTTTGTAGTGCGGTTTACAAAGTCTTCAAAATGAAAACAGGTTCTTTTTTCCTGGATTTCTTTTTTGATTGGGCAATCAACTTGGACGAAGACTCCTGAAGTTTAACTTTCGGGAGTCGGCAACGTTCACAAAATACTGGTCGAGAAGGATAGCAAATGCGTTCGACCACTATTTGGCATTCTTGACAAACAAATCGGTACACTCTTTGTCGAATGGCACGAATGTGTGCTTTTACATAAACTTCCTTTTTGTCCACTTTTTGTTCTTGCGATCGCATAGGTATGGCTGATTTATCCGATATTGTAAGGTTTTTAGAAGTAGAGCGCGAGCGTTACGTTTTAGAAGCATCCCAATTAGAGCGTCGCTTGTCTTTTATTAGCGACCAGATCAGAACTTTGTCAGCTCTAATATCAGGGTACGCTTTGGAAGAGCAGGTGAGTCCGCAAATTTTGCGGCAGTTGCCTGAGGCATCCAAAATAGAAGCCGTACTCGAAGAGCCTCTAGAGGCAATTGTTGACGAGAAACCTCAACCTTCACCATCAATAAAACCTGACATTTCCGATATTCCTAAACTCGCTATTCCCAGAAAACCTGACAGCTTGCCGCTGTTAAGCGAATATCAACAGTACTCTCTACAGAATGCTGTCTTGATTTTAATGCGCTCTTTACCTGATAGGCATCTTCACATTGATGCCATTGTCCGGGATATTCATGGGGATAAGTTAACGTCACAACAGTTTAAGACAGCTAAAATAACTCTTAATAAAATTCTTTCTATGGGCAAACAAACAGGCTTGTGGTATCGCGTTCTCGATACTCAAGGCGTGTACACTTTGAACTATGAAAAGGGCGTGACAAGCGAAAAACCAACTAGCAAGTTGTAAGTTAGCCGCTTTTTGAACTTCGTTGGTAACAGAGAATTAGGTATTGGATAAAAAATTATTCCAATACCTGCCATATATTACCAGCCTTAACTGTCTAAATA
>JAQYWO010000290.1 GCA_029379215.1 Rhizonema sp. PD37 | reverse complement strand
ATGATGCCTTCGGTTGGTTCAACCACTGTGGTCTATTTACCTGAAAATTGCTGTATATGGTCAAACCTGGGTTAATTTTATGGAGTCTTGTTGGGGGTTGGTCATGGAATTAATGAAATTAAATTGCAATAATTTAGAGTATTATTTACAAGGTCAAAGAGCTATGAAACTTATCCTATCTGCGTTCTAGCTTTCATGTCACCCCCTCCGATCAACTTCCTGTAGTAAGCAATTTAGCATATTGTAGAATTTCCTTTGTAAAGACTGGATTCTGCTGCATTTGTTTAAATAACATGATCAATGCTTTTGGGTCGCCCTCAAAATCAACACGGACACCAGCAAAAGTCAGATCAAAAGTCTGAGTCATGTTCGTAACCAACTCTGGGTTTTGATTTTCGATATTAACGACACGTATCGGATTTTTCAGTTCTAGCTGTAATTCATTTGCTACTTCTGAGTTTTCTCTAAGAACACAGTCAATTTTCTCAACAGATTTCTGCTCTAATCTCTTGCCTGATTCTATAGTGGTTACAGTTCCAACCGACAGTTTTATTACCGCTGAGTTAGCTTCATCTTGTACTTCTAGCTGAGAATGAGTCTGTGGAGATTGGCTTGGCTGTGATAGAATCAATGAATTATCTTCCGTAGCTTTAGCAGAGATATCGATAGTAGTAGCTGGCTTGAGAGCATGAGGTTGAGTTTGCTCCTGATAAGTATTGATAATCGCTTTTGCTTTGGTGTAGGTGATATTTTCACCTTCTTCGGCAAGTTTCAGAGCTTTTGTGCGAGTTTTTTTTGGGGTAGATGGTTCTGCTAAAAGATAAAGGGCTGAAGCAGCAATATTTAAATGTGCCAAATTGGCACATTTAAATTGAGTAGCTACTTGCATGAATCTAGCAGCAGTTCTTACACTCCAGTCAAACTCAACCAACAGCCAAACTCTAAAATTTCCATGACCCAACTGTTCTTTTACTTCAATTAACTTCTGCCCAATATCAATTATGTCCTGAGCGCTCCGACGCATCAAACGTTTAATTTCAGAAGTTTTACTCTGGACAAAAATTTGGACTTCAGAAGTGAGACTAGTATAGTCAAATGCTTGCAGTTCTTGAGTTAATAGTTCTTGTGATAATTTAGACGATGGCTCATTATAGGACTCTGTCACTTGCATAGAATCAGAAAATACCATATTAATGCACTCCCAATATTTAAAGTTGTGTTGTAAAAAGAAAATGAAATGGTACGGTAGGAAACATAAAATGCTCAATGCTTCTCATACTCAGTCTCCAAGAGTAATCAACCTGGAGAAAAATGCCGTGTATCCTGCTGCAGTTGATAATCTCAAAACCCATAAACAACTCCCCGAAACTACAGAACTACGGCTTGTCAACTATTTGAACAACCCAGTAGAGCAGGATCAGTGCTTCCTTAAGCGATTGACAAAACCA
The DNA here is from genome assembly GCA_029379215.1 of Rhizonema sp. PD37. GTDB lineage: Bacteria > Cyanobacteriota > Cyanobacteriia > Cyanobacteriales > Nostocaceae > Rhizonema. The sequence goes on along the minus strand of JAQYWO010000290.1, from coordinate 9,595 downwards.
GGAATGGAATTTAGTTCTTTTAACACTATACTAAAGAATCACTTTCTACGTTATTAATAGGTTTCAGCAAAGCTAAGTTATGCACGGGAGCAATGCGATGTGAGGTGGCTCCAAAAATAGGTGATCGCTGATTACCGATACTGCAAACAAAAAGTATATTAAATAACTAAATTATTAAAAGTAAGCACAACAAATCCTCTTCAGAAGATATCCCGTGAAGATTGGTGAACAATAGTTTAATGCTTATGCTCCTACACCCCTTAGATAGAAACTGAGTCTTTATTATTACAAATGATTCCTCAAAAAGGAGTGATTAGTATAAAATTTACCCAACGGTTAGAGGGTTGAGGAAAGAAGTAAAGATGGAATTACAGAAATTATTTCAACTACCAGCAATCCATTGGCAACGAAGATGTAAGATAATTTCAGCATTAGTTTTTAACCAGAATTTACTATTCCCCTTCATTCTTAAATGAACAACTTATCGAATTAAACTTTCAATCGCTCCACTACCAATAGGTAATTTTTGTTCAGAAATATAAACATAATTTAACCGATTTCCAACATCAGCCCGTACAAGATAATCTCTTTGTGCAATCAGAGTTTTAGCGCGCTCTGGTATAGCGGTGAAAATTAATTGATTCATTTCAACGATTAAGTTAAAGGCGAAATTTCTTCTGAAAATATTTCGAGCTTTTTTAAACCAATCTTTTCTCTCAGACTCTTGATTAAAAGCCGCAGCTGCAAAGATTTGTAAATGTTCTGTCACATGATAAAAATCCAAGAGTTGATAAGTTTCTTTTGGACATCCCACACGGGAGAGAAGCGGAGGAATATGTTTCCAAATCCATTCCGCTCCCTTCGGGTGACGCTCGAACTGTACGTTCGCTGATTTTGAAAGGGTGAAAGAAATTAATGCCTGACAGAGTAAGGTTTCAATGCGATTGTGGATCGTCAAAAAGTAACGCCGTGTAATACTTGGGAAAAAGAAATCCTCGCTTACCGTGTATTACATGATTTAAGGAGAATTTCAGTAATACATGTAGCGCTTAAATTACATTTAATTCTTGACCAATTTAGTTTGAAACTTTCGGTGTAATACACCGAAGAAGAGTCATGTTGAAGCGGTTTATCAAGGGAAGTTTGCCCTCAAGAATGGTGATGAAAGTCAAGTGCGCTCAGTACGATGAACTGATGAAACGCTTTCCTTGCTTTAGGGATTGCGGCTGAATGCTTGGGTATGCCTAAAGCTGATTACGAGCGAACAAATGATGAGGGGAAATGCTAATAAAGAATAATACACCGAATTGAATGTCTCATTTCAACATTACCCCTTTCCGTGTAATACACCTTAAGATTAACCGGTAATCGTTTTCCTCTACCATATGATACATGCTAGAGCCAGGTTTCATCTAACACCTGCTAAATAAATTCATTTTTCATGTATTACACGAAAACTCCGCTCTCTTTTACCATGTATTACACCGTCACTCTCCTTTATCCTTTACCGCGTGTTACATGGTATTAGTACAATCAGATCCTTAATTAAGTTTTTCCCTTACCCACTCAGGTATTAATTCCTCTCACCCTGACAAAATAAGCGAACGTACAGTACACAAATCACATCCTAATTGGAATTGACACTCAGTATCTCTATAATAACAAAAATACTTAAGCTGTCCCAGGTGACAAATCGGACAAGTAAAATGCTCCTGATACTCTTTCTCCCAATTGATATCAACATGCAACCAAAAAAGTCCAATAAAACTAAAAAGACTCTCCCAAGCCAGATGATCCGCGTGCCTACCCCATTGATTAAGGGAGTAAAAGAACTTTCAAGGCTACACAGATTAGGGCTAACAAATGCTGTAATCCAGGGTTTACAGTCATTGATATCAAATATTGATAGCAACAATGATATCGATAATGGGATTAGTAATGAAACAATAAAGCAGCTATCTTTACGACTAGAAAAGCTAGAATCCCGCAACAGTAATGATAGCGATGTTGATAGCAACTCTATCTCGTCTTCAGTGACTAGTTTGTCACAAAAGTTAGAAGCACTTCAGACACGCATAGCACAAGTAGAAAATGCTATCCGCGTACTTGAACAACGTCAACTTTCAACTCCTACAAGACGGCAGCCCTTTAACTTCCATCCACCGCAGCTAGAACTTGAAGCATATACCGGGGAAAATCTGGCTAAAAGATTAGGAATTGATCTGGCAACTTTGGAGCGAGAAAAGATGGGCAATAGTCCAAAGAATTTTGAAAGCTGGTGTCGCTCCAAAGATCCCAGCAGTATGGCATGGCGTCCAGGTAAAGATGGACTTTATCACCCGGTGAAATAGTGCGTCCCCCAAGTCAGTATTAGAGTTTAATTGAACATTTAGCTACTCTTGTTAGGTCTCAGGTCAAAATCTCAGAAGACCTTTTTTTAAAGGTCAACACTTGATCGGTGCAAACTTTCGTAGAGGGGAATATAGTTACTTTTGCACTGATAGCTTCATATGCAATTGTCCTCTTTCGAGGCTTGACACGTGGGAGCTTAAGTCTAGTCATCCTCCTTTGGCTTATCTCTGTATTTCGTTGCGGTATCATTGCTAGTGAAGTATTTATTTATGCTTTTACTGGTGCTTTAGATCTAATCTTAGTAACGCCAATTTTAAAGGAGCAAACCTCAGTGGAGCAGTCTTGGTCGCAACTCAAGCACTTGGCACTAACTTCTCTGAAGCAACATTTACAGGTGCTTGTCTAGAAGATTGGAGCATCAATAGTGCAACTCAGATCAATGATGTAATTTGTGATTATATTTACCGTTGCCAAGATGAACAAGAGCGCCGTCCAAGCGACATAAACAAAAACTTTGTACAGGGAGAATTTATCAAACTATTTCAAAAAGCTTAAGAAACTGTTGATTTAATTTTTCGAGATGGTATCGATTGGAAAGCATTTCTCACATCATTTCAAAAGCTCCAAGTTAAATGTGGTGTTCAAGAACTGTCAATTCAAGCTATTGAAAACAAAAATGATGGTGCTTTTGTTATTCGAGTAAATGTTCCTCGTGATGCAAACAAGGCGGAAAATTAAAAGTATTTAAAGCGAGAATATGAACTTACATTAAAAGATAAAGATGACAAAATATTATTAAATGAAGAAATCAAATATAAGCGTCAATAAAATACAAATTTGTTAGGGATTATAAAAACAATGGTAGAAAAAGAAAAGTCTCATTGGTCTATTAGTGTAAACAGTGGTAATTACAACGAGTCAATAGCCAGAGACTATATTCAAGGCGACTAATTGTCAAAAATCTCATTTCTTTTTTCTCCGGGAATCGGGAATCTCAATCCCTTGAACAGCACGACGCTTAGAAACTTCGCCACGTCGGTCGTAGCGGACGGTGGTGGCAATATCGGAGTGTCCTGCCAGGTTTTTGACTGTGGACAAATCAACTCCATTGTCCATAAGTTCGGAGATAAATGTGCGCCGAAAATCATGGCTCGAGAATGGTTTTAATTCAATGCCTTTTTCAAGTTGCTCCGACCGCCATTGGTCGGCACGCTTATCTAAAATACACTTAACTGCCTGTGCTGAGAGCTGTCGCAATACAACCCGACCGCTTTTATTAATGTGACATAGCAGTGGACCATCCTCAACACCCCTAACAGCAAGCCAATCTTCTACGACTGGAATTCCGCTCGAGGGTAAGTATACAGTGCGGTCTTTTTTTCCCTTACCGGACCAGATTTCCAATGCTCCCGTTTTTACGTCAAAGTCGCCCACATTTAGATTGACGGCTTCGGAGCGTCTTATCCCCGCCCCACGCAGTATCGTTATGAGGGCAGCATCTCTGTAACCACTGGCAGTTGGATCAATATGACAAACTTCTAAGAGTGCAGCAATCTCAACTGTTACCAGCAGCCGTCCCCGCAACTCAACATCTGCTCTAATATTGGCAATATCTACAGCACGGGTGTAATCATAGACATCCATCAATTCCAATCTCAGAGAAGTTTTGAGAACACCCCTCAAAGCACTCAACATTTTGTTCGCTGTTGTCGCCGCGTACTTCTCAGACATTACCGATCGCACGGCAGCGGTGTGTTTGTAACGCAATGCCGCCCAATTCAAAGTAAGAGCATCACAACTGCCATCAGTTAACAATTGGGCGATCGTATTCAAACAACCGCGCATAGTACGTCTCGACCCCACCGAAAGCTGTGACAAATAAACTGCCGCCGGATGTTCAATCAATGGTAGCGGTGCAACGAGCGCCAAAGGAGAGCTAACTGTTTTTGATTCAGTGGATTCACTCATCTCATCCAATAAACGCGATTAGAACCGCTTGTCTTCTAGTTGAATTCTCGCATATTTATAACTCACCGGAGCGATTGTGACTGAAGAAGGCAGCTATGTGTAACGGCTTGCAATCCGGGGAAGGGTTGAAGAAGGCAGCTATGCTTTCTAGTTAGGGATTGGTGACCCTAACTAAAAAGAAGACCGCCAAATCATAGATTTGGCGGGGGTCTTAAACCCAGGAAAGGGCAAGGGCATTAAGGCAATACTTTAAAACTTTTTTCTTCCCTTCTGCCCTCAGCATAGCTGCCTTTTATTGATTACTTATGAGAATACACCTTCTCACAAACTACATTCTCATAAGTAATCAGTGTTGAGAAGAGGCGATCGCGTCGGGCAGAAATTTTTGGCTCTTGTAAGCAGCAGAGTTTCTTGGGGTGAGCATTCGTGCATTGGAACACTAGATCCAGCGAAGGACGGATCGAGGTAAAGCATCTTGAAATGCGGAATATAGGTTCAAACTTCATCCGTTATCCAATAAATAGATGTGTGATCGCATACAATACTGATAATTTCTCACAAATCCCATATGAAGTGTCTGCTTGAACTGTGGGCGATCGCTGGGCGGCACAAGGCGGGCACTTTTGCCACGATTGTCAAAATGCACTTGTGCAAAGTGTCCGCAGACTGTATCGGTCTGCACGCCGTTTTAGTAACCTCGGTTACTGGCATGAGATGGAGCGTGGAAAGCACTTCGCGGCGTTAGAGCAGCAGGAATTGTTTGTCCGAGAAGTGCGGAACTGATGAAGGAAAATCTGCTGATAAAAAACATTCGAGGTCGTCGGAGCGGCTATAGCACTTATTGAAGCAGTACAATTTAAACAAAAAAGAGCACAGCAGAAATAGGGATCTCTCGTGGTTGTCAGCGGTGTCACGGGCAAGATCAACAACTCTACAAATGTGGACAAGACCTAAGAGACACTACTATTCAGCTTGTTTGTCGGCTATCTGTCTACAAATGTAGATAGATAGTCAAGGTGATGGTACATTTCTTTTGTATATAAAAAGTATACAAAAAAACCAGTTTCAATCAAGGTGATGATCTAGTCACTTTTCTCAACAAAATGATTGCCTCGGGATCATCCGCCAACCCGCATTCACTCACTAATTCCTCATAATCCACACCATATAATCCCGACATAATAGCAGCACGCTGATACTGACCATCCATAATCAGGGCTGCAATTGTAACTCGTGGATTAGTTTCAACGTGAGAAAAGCTTTTAACAGGCTTTTTGAAAGCTCGTCCCATCTCTGTTGTCTCATCATTCAACTTTATGTTTTCCTGCTCTTGTGGTTCAACTTTCTGCACAATGGCTGAGTTTTGTCCCATCCCATTCTTGAGGCATCCGAGGAAATAGCCCGTGGGATTTTCTTTATTAGCAAGTGCGCCAGTTCTCTTCAGTTCATTTGCAGCAAGGAGCATCACATCCTCACTGTATTCCGTGACGCACTTGTGTAATTGGCTTAGGTTCATGTTGACGCCAATCATTTCTAAAGTTTTTGAGAGCTGCAAAGAAACCACAACTTCTACAGGAGTAACAGTAGGCGCAAAGCTGCGAAGCTCGTCGGACGGAAGATTCCGCCCGACAGACTTCGCCGCCGGATAGAGTACTCTATCCGGCAGACTTTGCTCAGCCTGTGCTTTTAAACTTGAATTAGCCAATGCTCTTCCTATGTTCGCCAACATTTCCAACAGCATGAGGGGTACTTTGCTGAAAGCGATCGCACGCCCCACCACTCCTTGTGCCGTCAGTCCCTCCTGTTCCATCTGCCTCTGGATTTCCACTCCAGTTTCCTGGTCATAAATAGGAGGAATTTGAGCATATCGGTTTCCATCAGGCAAGTTGCGCCAAATAGAGGGGGTGTCCGAAATCGGGATACTAACTTCTAATTGTTGTTTATTTAATATTTTATTAACAACAATAACGTTGTTTGGGTCCGTTTCCGGGTCGTCCGTCTCGTGGACTACCCTATCACTATCATCCCCATCCAGTGACGTTTCGTTATTTTCACCCTCGTCAGTATTTTGTGTTAAAGGAAACTCTATAACTTTCTTTGTATGGATGTCCGCAATACGGACTGGTTCGGGTTTCCACTCTTCCACTGGTTTGAAGAAATATTCGGTGCTGGTTCCTGGGCGATCGCTCTTGCCTAAGATGTTTTGTCCAACGGCGATGGATAGTCCTTTGAGAATTGTTTTCCTGTCACAACCCGTTCTTTTGGCAACATGATCAGCTGACTCGGTGAACGTCCCCCCGGAAATCGTGCGGTACAAAACTTGGTTGATGGCGAATGCCTCAACTAGTGTTGGTTTAGATTCAACTGCTCGACAAAGCCTGTAGAGTACTGTGTCTTTTAATTCTGGTGATAGGCTCTGTATCCACTCTAATGTTATCTGCTGGTTCTTAGCTTTATCAAGTTCAAATGTGGGGTTTTCCCATAGAGTATTTGTCCCCGTGCAAGATGCAGGAGAATCTGATATGATTGGGGTCATAAAGTTTTATAAAATTTTTGCGCGCAACCCCTACAAGCTCGCCTCTCAAACTAGCTGTAGGGGTTTTACATTAATGCTTAATGCGCACGCCTAGTACGCTTTCGCTTAAAGATACAAGCATCCATATTTGTACATCCAAAGTTTTCTCATTCTTGGCGTACTGGACGGAGGGTGCAACAACCGACTACATTCGTGCCCAATCTACAATTCAGTACTTACTGACCGATATTATAAATGTAGGTATCTTCGTCCAAGTACTTTCAGAATCACGGACATGTAGGTAGGTTAATTACTCTGCAGTTAATTTTCGTCATGCCGACTCCTCCAACAATACAACTTTTTCTAAAAGCCCCTGTCTGATGACTTGCTCAATTAATTCCGATCTGGTGATTAAGAGTATCTCAGCGACTCGATCTAGCTCCAATGAAGCCGTCTCAGTCAACATGATCTGATAGCGCTGCTTCGTCTCACCATATTTGTCTGGTTCAGCTCGTTTAGCTCTTGGCACTTTCTTAACTACATACATAAACACCTCACTATCTAATCTACAAATTCATCATAGTACATATTTACAGACTTACACAACTCAATATCTACACATATACACACTTACATACTATAATAGAGATATAACAAAAGACGACCGCTCCTGTCTGGACAACTTGTGCGATCGCCTATTGTTTCCCGTTCACTTACAGGATTTTCAATCTATGTTACAACATTTTATGCCCGTCAGTATTGACGAGCATAAAATGTTGCACAAGCCGAGTTAAACGCATATATAGGTGCGATTCGTTGATCGCCAAAAATACTGGTATACCAGTATATAAGCCATCCATCCCTGATAAAGGATGAACTTTCTTATGATAGGGGTGAGCCATAATGAGCAAGTCCCCTCCTCCAAGGTTCGGAGTGACTCAAACCTGACCACACCGAGTAGACCCGGAATTCTACAGAGTGAAGCTGGTAACAGAACGCAATCAGAGGGGTGTGTCAAGGTAGAAATACCTCCCCACACTGGTGTTAAGGAGTCCCCACGGTGAAACTGAGCCTAGAAAAGTACCTCATGCGTTGGCGAAAAGACAGCCCATAATCGACCACATCAGAGCTAAAATGCTCGCCATATTTTCGATGTAATAATGGCAGAACCTTGAGCATCTGAAAGGTAAATTGGCTACACCTAAAGGGACAATCAATCATAAGAAGGAACGAATAAAAACGTGTGAAAGGTCTGGGGAAAGGTCGAAACCCCGGTAAGCGGACGGGAGTGCAATACCGGAACACGGGTAGGATGAGGCGTAATTGCCAAAAGGCTATCAGAAAACGGTTAACGGAGTAGAGCATGACTGGACACAAAAGTGAAATATATTTTAGTGAGTTATGGAAAAAGTTGGATTGGAAGAAATTCCTAGCAACTTATTCCGCCTACAAAGAAGACTGTTCAAAGCCGTTAGAGTTGGAGACAAGCGGAAGATTAACAGTCTTCAGAGATTAATTCTTCGTTCTAGGAGCGCTAGGTTCCTTGCAATACGCCAGATTACCCAATTAAACCAAGGTAAGAAAACTGCCGGAGTCGATGGGATTGCTAAACTTAACTTCGAGCAACGGTTCGAGTTAGAAGCGCTTCTCCGACTTACGGCTCATCGCTGGAAACATCAAGGGTTGAAAGAATTCCCAATCCCCAAAAAGGACGGAAGCATCAGAATGCTGAAAGTGCCCACAATCCACGACAGATGCTGGCAGAAGCTAATACATTATGTACTTATATACTGGAGCGAGAGAAACTCCAAAACCTACGACGGATTAACGGCTGAATTACTAAGGAAGCAGAAACACGAGTGTCTTAGCTGTCATCAGAGATTCCTGACAGATGAAAAGGTGCATTTGCATCACATCGACGGGAACCACAATAATTGGGAACGCTTGAACCTACAAGTTGTGCATGAAAGCTGTCATGACTATCTACACATGGGTAAACGGGAGACGAAAAGAAGCACTGCGCCCGAGCAGAGCCACTCGTCTGATTCAACATCGGATGATAAAAACCTGTTAGAGAAAATTACAGAAAGAATTCTGATGCTTATCAAGATGTTCAGGACTCACCCACTTGAACATGCAGAAGGCACAGGCAAAAAGACGGAAAAGAAAAAGAGTCAGCCGTCCTAAGGTAGTCGGGAGCCGTGTACAGCGAAAGTCGTACGCACGGTTCACAATGGGAGGTGCGAGGGTTAAGCCCCTCCATCGACCCAACCAAGAGCAAGCCCAAGAGATCGCCCCTGAAATCGAAATTGATTCCGTAGTTGATCACGATTTTGGAACACTCTACCGTGTCTGGGATGGTCGCTGTTTACTTGGTACTTATTACCATGCTCATGACGACAAGTGGGTAGCTCAATCTAGTTATGACAGTAAACGCCCTAGATGCAACACACAAAGTGAAGCAGAACTGCTGGTTATAGCTATGAGCGGACGATTAGTTGCCAACACGAGTGATGAATTAAGAAATGTTGCTCCCCTTTTGGATCGACCGTTTGACGAACTAACACCACTTGAGTGGGAGTACCTGAAGCAACACGCGCAACAGTCGATGAATTTCTAGCCGCGTAGCGTTCAACGCACAGCAGACAAAAGGTATGGAAGCAGCGCAGATGAATCTAGAGCAGTATTTATTTTTTGGGGTGATCACTGGAGTTTAGACTAAGCAGTGCAAAACGACCCAGCAGTGCTGAGTTAATAAAA
>JAQYWO010000289.1 GCA_029379215.1 Rhizonema sp. PD37 | reverse complement strand
AGATTAAATGGATGTACATATTTAAGCTAGATATTCTTTTTTTACTAAGTAATCGTCAATGTTTTGCAATATCTGTTTGAGGTACTCTATCACTTCCTCTTTAATCTGTAGAAGGTCTCCAATACTTGTATCTCTCCCAACTTCTGCGAAGGATTTATTCCCATGTGCTAGGTCGTTTCGTTTCCGCATAATATCATTTAAATTCTCACCATGCTTAGTTTTAGAGTAGTCAGTATCATGTGAAAATCCATACTTCCTTGCTGTTTTTGTAATCTCATCTCGATCAACATTGCCCGAAAACAATTCTTTCCTATTAAATCCAGCAGTAATAATATCAATAGAAATATCAGTTATCTTGGAGTGAATATTATTAGGTGAGCGATTCTTGAAATTATAAAGTACGACTTTCTTAATCTCATTTCTAATGGAATTAAAGGAAACCTTGTTGCTACTTAGCTCATCAAATATAGCTTCTATAGCATTTCGCATAGTTGATTCAACCAAATTATAAAGAAGTAAAAAACCATTAGCTTTGAGAGTCTTTGCTAGCCCAGGATCAATAAACGTAACTTTTTGAACGCCATCATCTCCCAACACTATTGCTAATTTAGTTTTTTCCGTGATTAGTCCCTCCAGAAACAAAAAGTATTCATTCACTTCTTGAGCACGTGTATTAAAGTCTAAAAGCACTGTTTGCATAGCTAACTCAAAAGTTGATCTCGTACATACTCAATTCGACGAATTACTTTAGGTCTGGAGTTGCTTGCATCTGAAGTTGTGTATTCCTTGAATTCTGATGATTCAAGCCACTTCATTGATTTTGGCTCAAGATCACTTTTTTCCCTCAAAGCAAGTGCAACGCCTACAGAAATTGCCTCGAATCGAATTCTTGGTGTTTTTACATGACCTTTTGCTTTACTAAATCCATTTGAAAAGTATTTTTCTACAAAATTCAACATTGCGTGAAATTCATCTCTCCTACCATCTTGGTTAATTCCAGGAGCATTGTGTTCTTCTAGATATTCATTAAGAAATTCATTAACCTGTCTTTCAAAGTTCTTATAGTTATTTAAGTATGCAAAGAAACGTAACACAAATTCCTCTGGTTCACGTCTACGGACAAGTGGGTCTGAAAATGGACATAGTTTGCGAAATTTAGAATCTTTGGCAAGTTCTTCAATAAGATCGACAAATGGCCCTGGGGATATGCCTCTACGCTTTTCCATGTCGTTTAGTTCGACACTACCTGTATTAATACGTTCAAACATATCCCTTCGTGTATCTTCATCAGACTTTTCACTCAACACAATCATGCGCAGGGTAGCTCGGTTGAAGCGTCTCTGTCGAGAAAGCGGCAAATCACTAAATGTAAAGTCGTTCAACTTCTCTAGTTTTTTTAGTCCACACAGCCTTAGGTCGTTTTTGAGGAATCTGTCTAAAGTACGGATACGTTGAGTACCGTCCACAATTTCCATAGGTAAGACATAAAGTGATAGTGCCGCTTTCTGCTTTGCCTTCTCCCCGCGTCGGTTATAAGCTGAGACGCATTCAATTTTTCAAGCTAAAAACCTTACAGCAAGGCTTTTAGGCTACAAAAAGTACAGTTTATATGCACGGCAGCTTATTTTAGGGTGGTGGCAGTCCTACACCATAGTCTACTCAGTCAAGCGACTTGAAAATCCTTGCTGATGTAATTATAATGTAATTACTAAAATGAGCAAGGGTACTTTGCTATGGGCGCAGTTATCAGGACGCGACTTGTAAAAATTGGTAACTCTCACGGTATTCGGATTCCTAAACCACTACTGGAGCAAAGCGGCATTGATGTAGAGGTAGAAATTGAAGTGCAAGACAATAATTTAATCGTGCGTGCAGCCCCACAATCTCGCCTTGGATGGGATGAAGCCTTTGCTGCCATGGCACAGAGGCATGATGATGTTCTGCTCAATGATGGGAGCATGACTCTTTGGGATCAAACAGAATGGGAATGGTAGTTCAGCGATTCGATGTTTTTCTTGTTAATCTTGATCCAACAGTGGGCAGTGAAATTCGCAAGACAAGACCTTGCCTAATTATTTCACCAGATGAGATGAATCGCCATATTGCAACTGTGATTATTGCGCCCATGACAACGAAAGGTCAAAGTTATCCCACACGAGTGGCTTGCCAGTTTCAAGGCAAAGATGGACAAATTGTTCTCGATCAGCTCCGCACCGTTGACAAAACTCGATTAGTTCAACGACTGGGGCAGATCGCTCAGGATGAGCAGAAGGCAGTCCTCGATACTTTAGCTCAAATATTTGCAGAGTAACTTTTTGTCAATCAGCCATACTCAATTGTGTCTGCATCCGTACACGAGTAACGCTAAAATAGTTACCCATCCCGCATCTACTAACCCAACGCCCCATGCTTTGCGACTACTTAGTACAAATTCTGACTGCCCGCGTATACGATGTTGCTCAGGAAACACCACTGGATTATGCCCAGAATCTGTCGGCACGCCTAAATAACAAGCTCCTGCTCAAACGGGAAGATATGCAGTCAGTGTTTTCTTTTAAACTACGGGGTGCTTATAATAAGATGGTACAACTGCCACCAGAAGTGCTGGCGCAGGGTGCGATCGCTGCTTCTGCAGGAAACCACGCTCAAGGAGTCGCTCTTGCCGCCAGTCATCTGGGAACACGAGCGATTATCGTCATGCCCGTGACTACCCCACAAGTGAAAGTAGATGCAGTCAGAGCCCGTGGGGGCGAAGTTGTGTTGTATGGGGATACTTACGACGATGCCTATGCCTACGCTCGTCAACTAGAGGCAGAAAAAGGATTAACCTTCATTCACCCCTTTGACGATCCATATGTGATTGCTGGACAAGGAACTATCGGGATGGAAATTCTGCGACAATACCAGCAACCAATCCATGCAATTTTTGTAGCAATTGGGGGGGGTGGATTAATTTCTGGAATTGCGGCATATGTGAAGCGGTTGCGCCCCGAAATCAAGATTATTGGTGTTGAGCCAGTGGATGCTGATGCCATGTCTCAATCGCTCAAAGCAGGGAAACGAGTACGCTTACCTCAAGTAGGCTTATTTGCTGACGGGGTGGCAGTGCGGCTTGTAGGTGAAGAAACCTTCCGTCTCTGTCAGGAGTATGTAGATGACATCATTTTAGTCGATACAGATCACACTTGTGCCGCAATTAAAGATGTGTTTGAGGATACGCGCTCTATTTTAGAACCTGCAGGTGCCTTAGCGATCGCTGGTGCCAAAGCCTACGTAGAACGGGAAAAAATCGAGGGACAAACCTTAGTTGCTGTTGCTTGCGGTGCGAACATGAATTTTGAGCGCCTCCGCTTTGTAGCAGAACGAGCAGAGTTTGGCGAACGCCGCGAAGCTATTTTTGCTGTCGCCATTCCCGAACAGCGAGGCAGTCTCCGCAAGTTTTGCGAATGTATTGGTTACCGTAATCTTACTGAGTTTAACTACCGCATTGCTGATAAAAAAGAAGCTCATATTTTTGTCGGTGTGCAAATTCAAAACCGTGCTGACGCAGCAAAGATGGTTGAAACCTTTGAAAGCTGTGGGTTCAAAACGATTGACTTAACCGATGACGAACTGACAAAATTACATTTGCGGCATATGGTGGGTGGACACTCTTCCCTCGCCCACAATGAATTACTCTACCGTTTCGAGTTTCCCGAACGTCCTGGTGCATTGATGAAGTTCGTCAGTTCCATGAGTCCCGACTGGAATATCAGCCTCTTCCACTACCGCAACAATGGGGCAGATTACGGACGAATCGTCGTTGGCATGCAAGTACAGAACCACGAGATGGAACAGTGGCAAGCATTTATCGATACCCTTGGCTATCGTTATTGGGATGAAAGCCAAAATCCTGCATACAAATTGTTTTTGGGTTAAGAGGAGGGGCGAACGGTGAGACAGCCCCTACGGAGGGAAACCCTCCGTAGGGGACTGCGTTAGCGCAGCGATCTTCGAGTCCTCGAGCGTCACCCGTTAGCGCAGCGGTAGCGACGTTAGCGAAGCGGTAGCGAGGTACGAGCGTCAGGAGCGTCGGAACGAGCGTCAGGGCCGTTCGCCCCTACATCCGGAACCGGAGATGTAGGGGCGCAATGGGTAATATGACCACATCATCTCATCGTTCCCTTGACGTAGCGATTCACAAGCAGCTGATTTGACGGTTTCCCCTATGTACTCTTCGTGCTCCTCTCAAGCAGCTCGTCTTTGCTTCGCGCTGCTAGGAGTGGATTTCGATTTTTGCTGCCGTAATTCCCCTCCTTACTTCGTTGAAGAAGCGGAATTACGGCGATTTTGTTAAGATTTATTAAAGCTTGTATAATCGACAAGACTAAAGGAGTACCTACTATGGCTACTGAGATTACTCTGCAAGGGGATATGCGTGACGCGATCGCGCGTTCGGTAAGCGTTTCAAACTTCCCCGCAGGGGCAAAGCCAATCGGAGAATTGAAACAAGGAGAAGAACTCACATTCCAATGGACAAAGCAGTGGTATCCAGTAGCTGTGGTAGAATTCCTAGACCCATCTCGCCCCCATGCAATGCAGTTATTGGGAAAGGATATTGTCTTATGGCGGGATGGCTCTAGTAAATGGCGTTGCTTTGAAGATTTTTGTCCCCATCGACTCGCTCCTCTTTCTGAAGGTCGTGTTGAGGCTGATGGCACACTTTTATGTGCTTACCATGCTTGGCGCTTTGATTCTGAAGGGAACTGCGTTAGCATTCCTCAGTCATTAGATAAACAGAGAGAGGCAAAGCACTGCTCAAACCCCAAGTCATGTGCTGTTGCCTTTCCGACGCAAGAGTGCCAGGGTTTATTGTGGGTGTGGTCAGAGTCTGGTCCCCAGGCACAGAGCGAAAGTCAATCGAGGACACCGCGACTTGTTCCAGAACTTGAGAATGACTCTGACAGGATAGTACACCTTTTTTGGAATATACGTGACCTTCCTTATGGTTGGGACTTTTTCATGGAGAATGTGGCAGATCCAGCCCATGTACCTGTTTCCCACCACGGAATTGTCGGAAACCGATATCAGGATGCCAAGTACTACGACATGATTCGAGTTCGGGAGATGTCTACCCAGGAAGGATTCTCCTTTGAAATCACACCAGTTGCTCCAAACCTCAAGCAAACGGTTCATGACTTTCAACCACCCTCTCAGATGAGAATTGTCTCAACTTTTAAAGATGGTGGGCAGCTCATCCTCGCTTTATATGCTACCCCTACCCGTCCTGGATGGTGTCGTCATATCGGATGCCAAGTGTTAGTGAAGAATGAGGCTGGCAAGTTGCCGAAAGGTTTAGGATTCTTTGGGCTACCAATGCCAACTTGGTTAGGTCATGTATTGGCGTCCCTGTTTCTCCACCAAGATTCGGTCTTCCTTCATTACCAGGAGAGAATTCTAGCTCAACGGGGAAAAGGCAAATGGCTAGAGACAGTTTATACACCCAATCCCCAAGACAAGATGACGATCGCATTTCGTCAATGGCTCTCCTTGAGAGCCGGTGGTGGCATCCCTTGGGACTCAGGATGTAATCCTCATCTCCCTCTAGAAAAGTTAGACAAGGAAAAACTTTTTGATGTGTGGACAACTCATACTCAACATTGCAGCTATTGCCAGAATGCACTGAAAAATATTAATCGTCTCACTATGTTGGCTTATGTAGCAGCTGTTGCGTGCTTGTGTATCGGTGTAATTGTGGATGCACGGGCTGTAGCGATGAGGGTTGCGGTAACAAGTGCTGAGCAATCGGTTACATCCCTTTTAACTGTTATTCCCCCTACAGGATTCTGGTTGGCGCTTGGCGGCACTATCCTATTTGCAACTGTAGGATATTTGCTCAAAAAGTTCAGTCGGCTCTTCTACGTTTATAAGTTTGAACATGCCAACAACAATTGATTTAAGGTGTTATGCTTTTGATTTAACTTCAAATGTAAAAATATAGCTTTTCGTGCAAGAAGTCGGAAAATAAATGATTTCCGAAACTAGGTTTCTTCAAGAAACTTGGTTTTAATTGCTCACAGATATTTTGACTCCTATTCTCTTTGTAAGTGTTAGGACTTACGCATTCATTTGCCAAAAGGCTTAATTTATTGAACCGCAATAGACTTGGGCAGCGCTGTGCGGGGGTTCCCCCCGTTGAGGCGACTGCCCGCGCCTTGGCTGACGCCACGTCTGACGACGAACGCGAAGCGTCTCGAAGAGAAGAAAGCCAAGAATGAGTAGAGTTTGCGATCGGCCTAAGTGTGTAAATTTGACATCTGCAATTTTACGCCAAGAAATAGGAGTGGATAGTTTTGCTCGATCCTTGTTCTCGCCAACACATTGTCCAAAATGGTGATACGGATGGCAGCCGTTGCTTTCAGCATCGCTACACATAAAGGCAAGAATGCGATAGGCTCTTCTTAACAGGGTGAGGAAACAAAAAATGGCTAAACTGCAAAATCACACGGCTGTTGACTCGAAAGTGTTGCTGAGTAAGAATCGTGATTTCTTCCCTTTCGTTTACAAAAGAAGGCTGCGAACAGTTATAGGGACTTTTACCTTCGGAGTCCTCTCCTGTCTGATCACTCCAACTCCTGGATTGGGAGCAGAGAAAATTTCCTTCGACTATCCTCCATTCGGAGAATTTTCTATTTCGAGACATTCTCTAGAAGTTTTTGCTAAAAAAGGTCAAATAACGCCTGAATTTGCCTTTTATGCTAAGCGTATTAAACCAAAGCAATTGGCTCAACTGCGAGAACTTTTGCAAACACGATTTGAAGTCACCCCTACTTTAGTATCACAGTTCACTTACTCCAAGCTGGGGGAAAAGCTGCTGCAACGTTTTGGAGAATTACTACGAACACAAAAAAGACAAAACGGTTTCTATGCATTGCGTTCAGCGCTCATTTTAGCGGCTGCCGATCCGGAAGGTTTAACTGTTGTCAATGCCATCCGTCACTACTCCTCGGGACGCATTCAGTTGAACTTAAGTGAAACCCAAGACATTATTGATAACTTGTCAGATTTACTCAAAAAAAGGGATGCAACAGTTGTTGCACTTCAGCGAATAGCAGCAAAGGAAGCAGATGCTCAACCAAAAATTGATTTTTCACAACAGCCAGATTTACGACTTGCAGGCCTTTTTAAGTGGCACAAACAACCCTTGACTTTGAACGATCGCTCGCGAAAACGTCGTTTTGGTGCTGATCTCTACATACCCCAAGCCACGAAATCTCAACAGCCTCTATCACCTTTCCCAGTGATTGTCATTTCTCACGGTGTTGCAGAAGATCGTACCACATTCACCTACCTAGCTGAGCATCTAGCATCTTATGGCTTCGCCGTTGCACTCCTAGAACATCCTGATAGTGATAGTAAGCGATTTCAGCAATACTTTTCGGGGTTAGCAGGGCCACCAGAAGCGAAGGAGTTAATTGATCAACCCTTGGATGTGAAATTTTTGCTGGATGAACTTCAGGGTATTTCTGAATCCGATCCCAACCTTAAGGGACAATTCAATATGCAGCAAGTCGGTGCGATCGGACATTCTTTGGGAGGGTATAACGTTCTCGCTTCATCTGGAGCAAAAATTAATTTTACACAAATTTATAAAGATTGCAATCCCAACCGTTCTTTAGATCTGTCAGTTTTTTTACAATGCCGCGCTAGTGAACTACCACCTCGTAGCTATCCCATTCAAGATCGAAGAGTCAAAGCAGTGATGGCAATTAATCCTTTAGATAGCACGATTTTAGGACAAAGGGGATTGAGCCAAATTAAAGTTCCCGTAATGCTGGTTGCTGGGAGTCAAGACATTTTTACTCCCGCAGTACCAGAACAAATTCGCCCATTCACCTGGCTGCAAACTTCAAACAAGTACCTCATGTTAATCGAGAATGGAACGCATTTCTCTACCTTAGGTCATTTGAATCCGGCTGATTCTGCGTTACCTGTTCCATCTAGTTTAATTGGCACCGACTTACCAATCGCTCGCGCTTATATCAACGCATTAGGTTTGGCTTTCTTTCAAACTTATTTGACTAATCGACAGGAGTACCGTCCGTATCTCAGTGCATCTTACGCCACATTCATCAGTCAAACACCATTGAATCTCAGTCTGGTACAGTCTTTTACAGCAGAACAGTTAGCTCAAATATATAATAATAAGTCTTTGCGAAGTCTTACCCCTCCACAAGAACAAAGACGAGAGAAAACGCTTGAGTATGAATTCTAATTTTATCAGCGTCGTTTCTCTAGTTTACCAACTCGTGTCTGTAACGCATTCACATCTTGCCTGGTTTCTATTACCAAAGTGGCAAGTCTGTCAAACATGCGATCGCGTTCTTGGGAAGACACATTTGTTCTTCGTAGCGGTAACGATGAGTTATTTGGCACTCTTACAGACGGAGACTGACGGCTTGAACCCAACTGAGATTCTATCTGGTTTATCCGCGACACTAAACCCCGCACATCCATTTCCAACCTACCGACTCGAGCATCAACAGCCTGAGATAAAGCCATCTTGGAAAATAACTCACCCCAGATAAAAACAACTAAAAATAGAGCTAATATTATCAGCTCAATACGTTTCATCCCTAACTCCTAACTTTCGCGCCGTCAGATTCTAAGTCAGAAAATAGGGTCAAATAATCAATGCTGTCGCTATTTTCTCCCTCTTTGACCTCAAACGTGACATTACATGCTTGCGTTTGTTTTAGTGCTTCTACACACAATTTAGCAACATCCTCTCGGCTGATTTTTCCCCTGATATTATCACCTTGCTCGAGGATTAACTTTTTGCCTCCTGCTTCCTCAGTCAATGCACAAGGTCTAATAATTGTATATGGAATTTTGCTTTTTCTTAAAAAGTCTTCTCCCTTCAATTTCCATGTGAGAATTCCTCCCAACTGATCATTTAATTTGACGGCTGGGGGTTCTTCATCTAAATTAATTCCAGGACGACCGGGACGAGTTACACCTGCTGAACTCACATGGATAAACTGTGGTAAAATCTCTCCACCATATGCTTTAATTGATTCTACTTGTAAAGCAAAGCTACCAGGCGAAAAGTGCGGATTTAAAGTGCTGTCGTACTCAAACTTACTCAGCATAAGTTGCAGAGAACGAATTTTACTAGTGTCAATTGGAGGACAATCTTTCGCAGTTTTAGCCCGAAATACCGGAATCAAGTCTGTAAAAGAGACGCAAACATCTATCCAGGTATCTGCTACGGTATCAAAAGAGTGACTGTAGGCAACGCTATCCCATTGCGTATCTGTACGGAGAAAGAACTTGTAACGCTTTCCATCACCTTTAACTCGCAAATTTACACCTGTATACCCAGAAAGATGGAAAGGCGGTTCAAAATTTTTGGTTCTTACAGATGCAAATCCCCCAGAATTGGCAGTAGAGACATTGCCAGCAAACAAAGCAGCCGATTCAACTAATTGGATACTACTTTCACTTACACCACCCATGACAACATCATCAACAACACCCCAAGTATTTTTTAGTTCTAAGGATGGATTTGTGAAATCAAACAATAGTTTTTCACCAGGGTTGGGGAGGCTTTGAGCCGCAGCTTCTACTAAATTTTTGACACCGTGATATTCAACATTTTCTGGGGTATCGCCGACAATTTCCGGCTGATAAAATTTGACGCCTTGAAAGTATTTAGCACGTTCGGGAGTATCTCCCTCTACTGGTTGTACACGTACTGCCGTGCAACAAATGATCGCTTGAATATTCGCCATCACAGGAGTCAACGTTTCTCTTGAGGTGATATCAGCCACAACGATGTCAACTCCACCACCGAAGAGCGATCGCGCTTTATCAATGTCTCTTACCAGACACCGGACTTTGTAACCTTGTTCAATAAGTCGCCGTACCACTCGCTTACCGAGTCCACCTGTTGCTCCAGCTACCAGTATAACGCCCACTTGTTTTCCTCCATCAGTGTCTTTATTTTCCTTATCACCTGTAAACCACTCCTGTACCCAATTGAGGAAAGGAATAACCTCGAAGTAAGTCAGGGTTTGGAAAAATCTACCTAAGTCCCATTGAGAGCGATTTTGGTCAAACATACTGACTCCTAAAGAAGTACTGAAGGTGTTCGTGGCTGACAATCATACTATTTTGGATTTAATATTTGAGATTGAGACTTTGTGATACCTAATTTTGGTCCACGCAAATTCTATCGAATAAACTACAAAAGAGTCGCTCAAAAAACTTTTTATCCCTTCGGCTTATTTCTACCAACATAACTGACAACAAATTCCGTTGACTTCTGTTGAAAGATATAAAATATCGGGAATACTAAGTCATAGGTAGGCTAGTAATTTAGCGTAGCTTTGCCCTACGAACTATCCGCAATTCGCAGATCGCTTGTTACTCAGATCTTGCACCTTCTCAAGAAGGGGTAGATGGGCAGCGTCAAACAAACGACAAAATAAGCTTTTTGGGCTTTAACTTTCGCAATAAGAAGTTGGTGCAAGATATGAGGTTATAGACTCCAGACAAGCTACAGGAAAACGTCTGTGTGCGGCAAGCGATCGCTCATTAAATAGTCACACTGTATTTCAGAACCAGGAAAAGATGCTGGGTTTGTCAAAATCATTCTCATTGTTCAAGCATTTCAAATTCCTAACTTTTACCGTCAACTACCCAGTTGCTCTACTTCAGGTATAGACAAATCAGTTAACCCAGCGACTTGTTCTACTGTCATCCCAGTCTGAAGTAAATTGCGTGCCGTCTGTTGTAGCTGTGACTGTATTTGTTGTAACTGCAACTCTGCCGACTCTGCCCGACGGCGTTCTTGTTCTTCAGAAGTTGGTAGTAATTCTCCCTTCAAAGTTGCCCAGCGCAACCAAGTTGCTTCAATGCCTTTGTAGTTACCCTGCCAAAGTTGCAATACCAACCCTAATGAATGACTTACTAACTGGTTCTGTACGTCTGGAATTAAAGGTTGGTAAACCCCTTTTTCGAGCAAGAAACCAGCCCAATCATCTGGGTTAAACGGATCAAACCAGA
>JAQYWO010000288.1 GCA_029379215.1 Rhizonema sp. PD37 | reverse complement strand
TATGTTTAAGTCTTTTTCTTCATTTATCAACTTTTTAAATTTTTGTAAAGTTATCTTAAATTATTTGTACTAGTACAGCGTAGCGGAAATAAAGCTACCATACTCTGCGGGAAACCGCTGCGCGTCTACAGAATTGCTTATTGTTTGCAAGTCAAGCTTTTTAACTCGTCTTGGAAAGTAAGCGGGTTTGCGGTTTCCGGAGCCAGGGAAAGTGCGCGGGTTACCAACCCTCCTATGCCTGCACTAGCTCCGTCTTCTCAAAAGCGCGCTAGAGATACGAGCACGAACGGCACAGGCTTCCGTTGAAGTAAGGAGCGTTCGGTGCTTAACGTTCCAAGACGAATTTTTCATTTTTAATTCAGCGCCGGGGTAGTCGTTTTCTCCATAGTCTCTTTTGAGTAGATCCCATATCTAGAGATTTTACCTAAAAGAGAGCAGGAAGTTAAAAGCTACCAAGCATGTGAATTCTGCCGAATAGAGTACTGTATCTGGCGAGCTTTACGTCTTGTAAGCTTCCCCCGGCAGACTTGACAACACGAGTGCGAAGCGAGCCTACTGTGAAGATTTTGTCCGGCAGACTTCGCAGTTTTAACTACCTGCGATTTTGTCTTTTCGGTTCTGGCAGAGTATCAAGTAAATCTTCAATCACTCTTATTATTATCTGATCATTTCAGCAAAATACCATTGTAATTTCTCTAGTCGCAGATCAGATAATCTGACTCAGACTCCCCCCTCTTAGATCTTTTTATCCTTAAATTAAACTAATTTTAATCAAAAAATCACTTTCTTTTAATCATAAAGCTTTAAAAAGTGGTAGGGGTGATAAATTTTGAGAAATTTGTAATCAGTGTAAGTTTTTAACTGCAAAATTAATTTTGCGAAGTCCTAGATAAAGCAAGTTGGTATTTGAGGATATCCATAAAACTAAATCGCGACTCCGTCAAACTAGAACGAGAGTCGTAATCGCAACAATTCAAACGGCTGAAGATTTACTTACTAGTAAGTGTCTTAGTGACCCTAAACTGTACTATGGTGAGCAAAAAATATGTTTAAAGTATTGTACAATACCCTGAGAGAAATTTATTACGTAAAGCAAATAAAGTATTGCATAATACTTCTTGTGAAAAATACACGTAGCTCAAGGCGCTGTTTGATAACTAGCAACTTGGTTTAGATAAATTTTACCGCCTAGCAGAGACAGGTCGAGGTAACAAATTTTTGAACCGCTATGATGCTGATGGTTTCTCTAAGTTATGAGATACATTGCAAATATGAGTAATAATGCTGCTTAAACATCTAAATTTTTGATAATTTCGTCAAGCAGTTTTTTTTGAGAGTCTGGTTAGTATAGTATATACTAGAGCAAATTTAAGTAAATTTACTGTAAATTTATGAGACGTCGCGATTCGTTACGTTTGTGTGCTTACCAGATTTCATGTATATTATTAAGTAGTCAATAGCATGTTTTTTAGTGCGAGTTCAATTATACTTTATCCGGATTTCGAGCTTAATCTCATAAGTTTCGTTTGATTTTTACCACACTTTTGCTTACTTACTGAAATCAATCATGTATCAAAAATTAATTTTAACAAAAGTCATCTTTGATACGTTGTCTTCCATGACTCCATGAAAAGGCAGTTTTTGGTTGTTTGTTTTTACCAAAGGTGAATGATTCATAACAGCTATACCGAAAAAAAGCGCTTATTGGTTCGTGCGTGAGATAAACCACCTTTTACTCAGATTCTTGTGTAACGAAGCTTTTTCTCATTCCGACACCTCTATTGGTATCAGGAGTTGTCTTATCATCAATGCATACAAATTCTCAGCTTCCATTAGTTTCGGTAATTATACCTGCTTATAACGCAGAAACTTTTATTGCTCGAACTCTAAACTCAGTACTTTCTCAAACATACGAAAATATTGAAATTTTAGTAGTTGATGATGGATCTAAAGATAAAACTGCCGAAATTATTGAGCAGTTTGCCCAAAAAGACAATCGGATTATTTTTTTTAATCAAGCAAACGCTGGCGTAGCTGCAGCTCGCAATTTAGCAATTCAAAATTCAAGAGGAGAATATATTGCTCCACTTGATGCTGATGATATTTGGGATCAAACAAAAATAGAGAAACAAGTCAAATTAATTTTACAGTCTGAACCAACAGTTGGCTTAATCTATGCGTGGTCAATTTTGATTGATGAAGAAGGTTTAATTATTGGTAGATATGATATTGATGATTTTTTCAAATTTCGGGTTGTGGAAGGATATGTTTACCCAATTATGTTGTACTACAACTTTATAGGGAACGCTAGTGCAACTTTAATTCGCCGAGATTGTTTCGAGCAAGTTGGTTATTATAACTGCCAGTTAAGAGAACAAAATGCTCAGGGTTGTGAAGACTGGGATATGTATCTTAGGATTGCTGAATCTTATGAGTGCCGAGTAGTACCAGAATTTTTAATCGGATACCGCTATGTCATTGGCAGTATGTCTGCTAATTATATGGAAATGGAGATGTCTTATAATTTAGTAGTGGCAGATATTAAGCAACGACATCCAGAAATTCCTAAGTTTATCTATCAGTTCTCTGCCAGCAAGTTTTATGTACACTTATCGAATAAAAGCTACGCTTGTGGTAACTACTTTATTAGTATTATTTGGTTATTAAAGGCAGTCGAACTAGATTATATGCTTTTGTTAAATCCTCGTTTTTATAGGGTATGTATTCCTGGTACTTTGAGAATATTATTGAAAACATTAACATCATTAATTTGGCAAGATCACAAGGCTTGGGGGAATTTTAAGCAAAAGGTTAAGCTTAAACAGAAAGAGACTCAAATACTAGCAATTTTAGATATGAATGAGCAAATAATCAAAGAAAAACAAAGAGCGTGGAAGTTGTATGACATAGTTATGCGGCATAGATGGTCTAAAGTATTGCAGAGTTGTCAGACTAGATTGCTTCAAGAAAAAACCCTGAAGGATGTTGATGATTACCTACAAATTTCTTCACATCAAAAGATGTAGTTATGCAGTTTAATGTCAGTTGTGAAAAAATTAAGAAGCCTACTTTGTAAACCGAGCGCAAAATTAAATATTTATTTAAAATTTTAAAAGCTATTGAATTGTCTGCTGTCTAGCAATTATAAATGGTAGCTTCATTTCGGCGCATGATAGTGTCATAAGGGAATCGGGAAGGAATTATTACCAATTATTAATTATCAATTACTAAATATCTCAAAAAAATGCTCAAGAGTAAACCTCTAGTCTCTATTATTACTCCCTTCTTCAATGCTGAGAAATATTTCCAAGAAGCAATAGACAGTGTAATTACTCAAAAATATGAGAATTGGGAATTATTATTAATAGATGATGGTTCAACCGATAGAAGTAGTGCAATTGCTCAGCAGTATGCTGCACAATACCCAAAAAAAATCCGTTGTTTGCAACATGGAGAAAGACAAAATCGCGGCAAAAGTATTTCTCGTAATTTGGGGATCGGCAACGCCAAAGGTGAGTATATTGCTTTTTTAGACGCTGATGATGTTTATTTGCCACAAAAATTAGAAAAACAAGTCGCGATTCTTGAATCTCTGCCAGAAACTGGGATGGTGTATGGACCTACTCTACACTGGTATAGTTGGACAGACAGATCAGAGGATGTCCAACGTGACTTTTTGAGAAGAGTTGGTGTTCGGTCGAATAGTTTATACTACCCTCCAAGCTTGGTAACTCAGTATTTACAGGATAGTGGTATTGTACCTTGTACGTGTGGTTTGTTAGTGCGACGCAATGTTATAGAAGCCATAGGAGGATTTGAGGAAACAATTCAAAACCTCTTTGAGGATCAAATATTGCTAGCAAAAATCTGCCTCCAAGTTCCAGTCTTTGTAGAAAGTGGGAGCTGGGATAAGTATCGGCAGCATCCAGAGTCAAGTTGTTATCAAGCAATTAAAACAGGGGAATACCACCCTTCAGATCCCAATCCAGCACGGCAAACTTATTTAAATTGGTTAGAAACTTATATATATGCAAGGGAATTTCAAGACACCGAACTCTCCAGTTCCCTGCAAAAAGCTCAATATCCCTATCGCTATCCTCTATTGTCTCAAATGAAAAGTAAACTGAAACCGATCTTGAAGTCAATTGCACAAAAAACGTTACCTACTTCTGTGCAGCGCTTTTTAGGAAAACAATTGCTTGGTAATAATTACACCTTTCCTGTCGGAACAGTAGACTTGGGCAACCTGCGACGAGTCATACCCATGAGTAAAATATTCGGCTATGATCGAGGTTTACCTGTTGACCGCTACTACATTGAAAAATTCCTTGCCAATTGTCAAGATGATATTCGTGGACGTGTCTTGGAAATTGGAGACGACACTTACACGCGACAGTTTAGCGGCGATCGCATCGTTCACAGCGAGGTACTTCATGTCACCAAAGATAACCCTAAGGCAACTATTGTAGGGGATTTGACGAATGCTGACCACATTCCATCAAATAGCTTTGACTGCTTTATTTTGACCCAAACGTTACAGTATATTTACGATTTACGGACAGCAATTAATACAATATACCGTATCCTTAAGCCAGGAGGAGTTGTTTTAGTAACTGTTCCAGGTATGAATAATACTGGCTACGATCAATGGGCTGACGATTGGTGTTGGAGTTTTACTGCCCTATCACTACGGCGGTTGTTCGAGGAGGCTTTCCCAACTGAGAATCTTCAGATTGAGGCTTACGGAAATGTACTCGTTGCGGCAGCTTTTCTTTATGGATTGGCAACAGAGGAACTGCGTCAGGAAGAATTAGACTACCAAGATCGTTCTTATCAAGTAAACATCGCTATCAGAGCTGTAAAACCTACAACTAAAGAGCTTTCATAACATGAGAATACTTGGACGCCGACTGCGGCGAGTCGCTAAATACTTGAGAGGGCGTTTGGCACCTGGAAGTCTAATTTTAATGTACCATCGGGTAACTGAAGTGCAGTCTGATCCTTGGTCAATTTGTGTTTCTCCTCAACGCTTTGCCCAACATATGGAAGTGTTGCGCTCTACTGGTAGAGTTGTTCCATTACAGCAATTAAATCAAACATTGCAACAAGGGAATCCTCGTTGGCAAATAGCAGTTACTTTTGATGATGGTTATGCTGATAATTTATATAATGCCAAACCATTACTAGAGTATTACGGTATTCCCGCTACCATGTTTTTGACGAGTGGATATACCGAACACAAACGTGATTTGTGGTGGGATGAGCTTGATCAGTTATTACTTGGATCTAATACTTTGCCGGAAGTCCTTTGTCTGCTGATTAACGGGACGACTTATCGTTGGGAATTAGGCACAGCAGCTTGTGACAGTGAGAAGGAATATCAGCATAAAAGTCAGTGGAAAGTAAAGAGCGAAGATAGCTCTACTCCTCGCCTAAATCTTTACCGTAAAATTTATGATCTGCTATCCCCTTTACAATCAGAAGCACGACAAAAGATTATGGATGAACTGCTTGTTTGGGCTGGTTGTGAACCAGTACTGCGATCCAGTCACCGGATTATGAATTCCGAAGAAATGTCTACTGTTGGGCAAGGAGATTTGATTGAAATCGGCGCTCACTCTGTGACACACCCTTTTTTATCTTTTTTACCAGCGAATAGACAGTGGGAGGAAATTTACGAAAGTAAAACATGTCTGGAGCAAATTACACGACAAAAAATCGTAAGTTTTGCTTATCCTCATGGTAACTATTCAACACAAACACCAGCTTTAGTCAGGGAAGCAGGATTTACAAGCGCTTGCACGACTTATGCTCAGAGTGCACGGGGAGTGTGCGATCGCTTTTTATTACCTCGCTTTCAAGTTGAAGACTGGGATGGAGAAGAATTTGCCAGACAGTTATCTGTGTGGAAAGGCTCTTAAAATAATTTACATAGCTGCCCTCTGCTTTGACAAAAGCGGACACGCTACCTTGAACGTCCCACGGCTTAAATGTTTGCCCCGTAGTCGTTGTTGTCTAAGCGTCCCAATCTTGTTATACTGAAGTTGGAGCATTTTAACACCCTTTATGTTTGGAAACAATCAAAATTAACCCCACAGATGTCTCAAGTTTCGATTGTCATTCCAACTTTAAATGAAGCAACTAGTTTAGAACGCACTTTACGCCAACTATCTTTACTAGATCCGCCCGCAAAGGAAATTTTAGTGGTAGATGGTGCGAGCGAAGATGAGACAGTGGCGATCGCCAAGCGAATTCAGTCATTCAATGAGACAGTAGAAGTCCAAATTCTCTCCTGTACGCGGCGTGGACGATCTATTCAGATGAATTATGGTGCATCAGCTGCCACTGGGGACATTATTTGCTTTCTCCATGCAGATACTTGGGTGCCCGATGATGCGATCGCCGTGATCGAGCATACCTTGAAAGATACAACTGTTGCTTGCGGTGGATTTATTTCTTTGATGGTTGGAGATCAAACCACTCGCTGGGGAATTTCTCTACATAATTTTCTCAAAACCTACTATGCCCCACTCCTGTTCAAACCTCACTTATTTTTTAAGGGGTTGCGCTTATTATTTGGGGATCAAGTGATGTTCTGTCGTCGTGCTGACTTTTGGGATTGTAGTGGCTTTGATGAGACGCTCCTAATCATGGAGGATGCAGATTTATGCCTCAGACTGGTGAACAAAGGACGAATTTGCCAAGTCAACCGCATTGTTCAAAGCTCAGATCGCCGGGTAGTACGTTGGGGTAGCTGGAAAGCTACCGCTATTTACCTTTATATTGGAATTTTGTGGGGATTTGGCGTTCCCGCAACTTACTTAAAGCAATTCTATCAAGACATTCGCTGATTGAGCAAAACATCCTCAACGTCTCGATAACTGCAATTCTCTAGCTAACGAAGGATTAAGATATGTAAAGCTCGTCGCTAGAATAATTATAGAGAATGCATAGAAAACATTGTTCGTAGAAACAGAGGCAGATCATGGCCACCAACATTACTAACCCAATTTATGCAAAGTCTGCGGGTGCTGAAAAGTTTAGCAATGACGGTAGAATAAAGTCCTTTCCCGCACCCAAGTAACTGGCAACACCTACAGATTTGAAGCCAGAGGAAGTACAAGCAGTCGTCGAAGCTGTAAATCCATTAATAGAAAAATGCTTTTCCACTCTAAGTTAAAACCAAAAACTACCATTGGCATTTAGCTACCTCACACTTTCGTGACTACCATCTGTTGTTTGACGAGCAAGCAGATGCTATGTTTGAATCAATTGATGTATGACGATGTGGATGTTTTTTTGTCACCTGTTTGCTAGACAAATGCTCAACTAGCCTTCAATCATTTACTAAAGTAACGACATATGAAATGACCTGGATCGTTTTGTTGAAATGGCATCACAACACCATCATTGTCAACCTGAATGCGAGCGCGACAGTTGTAAATTTTCATGGGCTGTTTGACTTGATCTACACTCACTTCAGCCCTATACTCCCAGTAGTTTTTGGCGCTCCGGTTGATACTGAGAATACAAATTTTGTGACCATTACGATTACCACATAAAGATGCTGATGCCGGAAGCGCTATCAACAGAAAGAATATTGTTACTAGTAAAAAGGCAGCATATTTCACGACTCTATATTACTACATAACACTTAAATAAAAAAGCCCCCAGCCACAGACTGAGGGCAGTAATTAGGGTGCATCTACAATATCTATATCCGATTGGACTACCTCCATACCCGGAAGAATTTTAGAAGTTAGCTATCAGTTTTATCCATTACCAAGCAAAAGTTAACTTTAACTGTTACTCAAATCGTGCTAGTCCCGCTACACAAAATTAAAAATTACAACGGGGTGACGAGCGCACTCTGTGAAGATGCAAGGCAAGTTGTCTTTGCTATTTCAAGGTTGAGAGCATTATTGCATTTCCTGTAACACCTGCCGAATTGTATCTGATGGGACTTGGTCAGTTATAGTTACTGCACCCAATTGCGTGGGTAATATAAATCTAACTTTACCTTCAAGCACTTTTTTATCGGTTTGCAAAGCCTCAATGATCGCTTCAATATCCACCCCAGTTGGTAATTGAGTTGGTAAGCCCGTTTTTTGAATGAGGGCGTGTTGACGTTCTGTGTCTGCTTTTTGCCACATTCCCAGTTCCACAGCAATTTGCCCTGCTGCTACCATCCCAATAGCCACAGCCTCGCCGTGATTCACAACTCGATAACCAGTCAAGCTTTCCACGGCATGACCTATAGTATGTCCGTAGTTGAGAATTGCTCGCAGTCCAGCTTCTTTTTCATCTTTACTCACAACATCAGCTTTTGCTTGACAAGATTGTGTTAATATGGTATCCAATAACTCAGATTTTAAGTAACGGAGTTGATCCAAGCGTTTACTCTCTTCCATTTGAGTAAACAACTGAGCATCCCAGATAATGCCATACTTAATCACCTCTGCCATTCCTGCCCGAAACTCACGCATGGGAAGCGTTTTCAACACGAATGGGTCAATTAAGACCAGTCGCGGTTGATGGAATGCCCCTATTAAGTTTTTCCCTTGAGGATGATTTACACCTGTTTTACCACCAATTGCCGAATCAACCATCGCTAAAAGGGTAGTTGGTATTTGCACAACATTTATCCCTCGCAGCCAAGTCGCTGCGGCAAAACCTGTCATATCACCAATGACGCCTCCCCCTAAAGCTACCATAGTTGAGGAGCGTTCTAAGCGGTTTTCTAAGGCAGCATCGTAGATTTTTTGTACGGAATTTAAGGTTTTGTAGCGTTCACCCGGTGGTAGAGTGCAGCTCGTCACATCAAATCCATGCGCTTTTAGAGAAGCGATCGCTCTTTCCCCATAATGCTTAAAAATCATTGGGTTAGAGACCAACAACACTTTCTTACCCAGCTTCAAAGCAGCCATATATTCACCAAGCTGATCTAAACTACTTGGTGCGATCGCAATCTCATAAGACTGCTGCGGCAGATTCACGTTGATTATAGAAGCCATTGTTAAACCCCAAACAAGCGCTCGTGGGCTGTATTCTACCTTATTAAATGTTTCAATAGTTTTATATATCTTTAGGAGAAACTGACAATGTTAGGCGTAGTAGCTTATATCGGGTTCTTGGCTCTATTTTTCGGCATCGCTGTTGGGTTACTGTTTGGTCTGCGTGCCGTTAAATTGATTTAGAAGGGCGTACGGGTGGGTTTGACATGTTTTTCTCAGTTAAACCCACCCGTACAGCATCTGCACAGATTTAGAGGCGGGACATTTCGCCTCTTTCCAGAAGTCTGGAGTGATTATTCTCCCCTGTATCCTCTCTGCCCTGATGATTACCTACAAACGAAGCCCGCGCTTCCAGCCCGAGTAGGTTGAGCATTTCACTGTCAGCATCGTATCCTGGACAAGCTGTTGTCACAGTTAACATATGACCGTTATCGCTAGAAAAGATAGAATTGGCTCCTGCTAGAAAGCATAAAGCCTGCTCAACCTGTGAAAGTCTAGCCCTGCCAGCGCTGAGACGAACGTCAGCAGTAGGCATTATAATACGCGCGGTAGCAATGACTCGCACGACATCCCAAATTGGGACATGTGGTTGATTTTCTAACGGCGTGCCTTCTACTTGTGAGAGAATGTTAATCGGCACAGAATTTGGATGTGGATATAATGTTGCGAGTGTATGCAACATTGATACACGGTCAGCAACACTTTCGCCCAAGCCAAGGATACCACCGGAACAGACTGTCACATTTGTCTTTCGGACATTCTTGATAGTGTTGAGGCGATCGTCGTAAGTCCTAGTTGTAATGATCGTGCTGTAGTAGTCTCGTGAAGTATCCAAATTGTGGTTGTAAGCATACAGTCCCGCATCTTCCAAACGCTTGACTTGTGCTTCTGTGAGCATACCGAGAGTGCAGCATACCTCTAGTCCTAATGCTGTCACGTCCTTAACCATTTCCAGTACTTGCTCAAATTGTGAATTGTCGCGAACCTCCCGCCAAGCTGCGCCCATACATACGCGACTCACACCACTTTCTTTCGCTTCCCGAGCAATGTTGACAACTGCTTCCTTTTCTAAAAGTGCTTGTGGCTTCACCTCTGTTTTATAACGAGAAGATTGGGCACAGTAACCACAATCTTCTGGACAACCACCTGTTTTAATAGATATCAGTTTACAAACTTGTATCTTTTTTGAATCATGGTATTGCCGATGTACGCTAGCAGCTTGATAGATCAGATCGAGCAACGGCGTATTATGTATCAACTCGATCTCTGCTGGTTGCCAATCGGAACGTATTTTCATCAATAGCACTGTCCTTGTTGTCGTTGAATTTGTTTGTCATCACTCCTAGTGCTGAGTCATTTTTTGTCAGAGTAAGAGTTTTTTACGTAAGTACTGTATTGGTTATAAGCCACCATTATTTATTTATGAAAATACCACTTATTACAACTCAACGCTTATTCTTAAGACTGGCAAACCAAGAGGATATACCGCAAATTATCAAATACTACATCAAAAACAAGAATTACCTGACTCCCTTCTATCCAATGAGGCCTGTTGATTTCTTTACCCAAGAGTATTGGCAAAATCAGGTAGAAAGTCATTCTCTAGAATTTATCAATGACTTATCAATAAAGCTATTTATTTTTCCCATAACAGATCCAACAATAATTATTGGCAGTCTCAATTTTAGTAATATTGTCAGACATTCTGCCCAGTTCTGTAATGTAGGATACAGTCTTGCCGAAGCCGAACAAGGAAAAGGCTATATGACAGAAGCGTTAAAAGCAGCCATTCAGTATGTATTTATTGAATCAAATATACATCGAATTATGGCTAATTATATGCCTCATAATCAACGTAGTGGCGCTCTACTTAAAAGGTTGGGATTTGTTGTAGAAGGATATGCTAAAGACTATTTATTAATTAATGGGAAATGGCAAGACCACATTCTTACGAGCCTGACAAATTCCTGTTGGCAATCTTTTTGAGGGGAAGACCGATAAAAGTTTAAATCGAAAATATCTTATTAACTGTAAATGAAAAAGT
>JAQYWO010000287.1 GCA_029379215.1 Rhizonema sp. PD37 | reverse complement strand
ACTGGTCTCAAAGCCTTGCAGATAGTGGCTTGCGAGTTTTCGGATTGGTCTAATAGTTCTGCCTCACTTTGTGTGTTGCATCTAGGGCGTTTGCTGTCGTAACTAGATTGAGCTACCCATTTACCGTCGAGCGCATGGTAATACGTACCAAGTAAGCAGTGACCATCCCAGACACGGTAGAGTGTTCCAAAATCACGATCAACTACCGAGTCAATTTCGATTTCCGGGGCGATTTCTTGGGCTTGCGCTTCTATATGTGCGTCCAATTCTGCTTGCGCGATAGCTTGCTCGTCAATACTGACGGGCAGAAAATGTTGTAACATAGATTAAAAATCCTGTAAGTGAACGGGCTTCACTCATGCGATCGCTCGTGTCTCGACAACTTGTGTGATCGCATGATTGTTTTATCTGTATCCAATTTATCCCATTGTTATCCCAAATGTCAACCCAGATGGGATAATATGTCAGAATACAAAAATAAAGGCTTGAGCTACAGTTGTTATCCCAATAGGTTAATTGGTAGCCTTGAATTAACACGCTTGTAATTTATCGATATGGTTTTTATATGAAAGAAAGTAGAATTAATGTCCGAATACCCCCAGATAAAAAAGACGCTTTTCAAAAAAAAGTCGAAAGCCAAGGCAAAAAAGTTACTGACGTAGTCTTGGAAATGATTGAGCAATACCTTCAAGACGAGACGCCTGTTCATGTTACAGACTTAGCAAAGCGCTTAGAAAAGCTTGAGCAAAAGATTTTGGGGGAATCAGCTGCCTGAGAGACAAAAATAATTCTCTTGGGCTTGACAATGATTCTCCAGAGTCAGGAAAATCAGTCATTAAGTACGATTTCGACAACAGCTATTCGCATTTCCTCAAAAAAAGACCCGCCGATTTTCCCTGGCGGGTCTTTTTTTTATATTTCCCAAAATGATCACATTGGGATAACATGAGGAGGCGATCACTTTTCTTTCTTAGTTGAGACGGAAGCACGATAAATGTTTGCCAAAATCAAAAACCCTCATAGCGCGTGCGTCGAAAACATCGCTACAGAGGGTTATATCACGTTACAACGACGGTAACAGATGACTATCCAAATAATACCAGATCCCTCAGCACCATGCACGGGGGTGATTGAGCAATGATTGTAATTGCCCAAGCAGAATTTGACGATGATTCCCTAGGAGGTGTCACTCTAGAATGGATACAAACTCTACCACCTGAATTAAAAGATACAGCGCTCTACAGGCTTTGTCGGGCCGTTGAATCGAAACCGACACTTGTTGAGTCATTTAGCCTCAATCAAGTTATGTACCGCACGATTTCAGGGGGAACGTTCACTGAGTCAGCTGATCATGTTGCAAAAAGAACGGGTTGTGACAGGAAAACTATTCTTAAAGGGCTATCTATCGCCGTCTCCCAAAACATTTTAGGCAAGAGCGATCGCCCAGGAACCAGCAGCGAATATTTCTTCAAACCAGTTGAAGAGTGGGAACCCGAACCAGTCCATATTACGGACACCCGTACAAAGAAAGTTTTGGAGTTTCCCAGATCACTGGAAGAAAGCCAAGATTTTACGGTCAGACAATTAGACTCAGTAGAAACCGAACTAGTCCTTAATGTGGACTCCCTTGAAACGGACTCGAACAATGTTGTTGTTTTAAAAGATAAGACAACAACAGTTAGCGTCTACAGTGAGGACACCTCCAAAAGCTCTCACTGGAAATATGTCGGGCAGGGACTACCGAGAGTATACTTTCCTCCAGAACTTGATGCAGACACTGGTTTGAAGATTGAATCGATCCACTCTGCCACCAAGGAACCACGCCAGTTCATTATCAGAAACGCAGTGGATTTGCTCTACAATCAACTGGTAGAAATTCCATCTATAGAACTTGAGCAAAAAATTAGTTCAAAAAGCACAATTCCTGATGATGTCATGCAGGCGTTGGAAGAAGCAGGAATTCATCTTAACCTTGGGGTGTCTGAACGATTGTGGTTGAAGTACTCTGACTCTTTTGAAGATGCAATTTCTTACACAGTCGCTCAAGGAGAAGCAGGCAAAATCAAGCAGAGTAAAGAAGGATTCTTCCGCAAGTCTCTAGAAGAGGGGTGGAGTTTTACGCTTTACCAAAACCAAAAGCGCTGTGCAGTATCAATACGCTCTTTAACAGAGGAGCAGCAACAGTGGTACAACTGGGCGTGTGTTACAGGGGTGTGTGATGATGTTCCAGTCAGGAATTTACCAGAAAAGATGGGACAAATTGCTGTGTTAATTCCCATCAAAGACAGACGCCCTGTCGATCCCCCGCATGACTTGGTGATTATTGATGTGGCGATGCGGGAGTATCCCATGAATTAGTAAAAGCAGAACAGGGATAGGGATAAGCACTTTTGCGATTAGCAAAGTGCGTTTTGTAAAGTGTTGTAAAAATATTTTGTATTCGAGCGATGCCCTTGGTCAAAGTGGTATCGCACGGACGTGTCGTATCTGTAGTTTTATAAAGGGGGGTTGTGTTTCCACAATCAGAGCGATGTCTACGACAAGCCCAACGGGAAAGCCGTTGCCTAGATCGGGCTTAACGCTCCTACAGTTCTGCCTCACCGCGTTTTTTGCGTCTACGCTTTCTTTGAAAGTCATGGCAATTTTAAAGTGACTTCCAGGCAAGTTCCGGTAATGTACTTTGAGGTAGAGGTATTAGGCTCAAGCTCATGACCTGGCTATCAAAAATCAGCTTGAATTGATAACATAATATCTGGAATCGTATTTTATACATTTGTAGATTTATTATGGATACTGTTTCAATGCAGCCTATATTCATAAAACTTATGCACACAAGTATTGCAGACGACATGCAAAAGAGATTTCACTCAGCCTGTGATAACTGTGGACTCTTGATAAGTCAAGTGATGGTAGAGCTAATTGAAGAGTTGCTGACTCCAAAAGAAGTGTCTTCAAATACTAAGTAAAAGAGGTAAGGAACTTATACTCATTGGATAGTCATATTTACAACTTCCCCATTCAGAGACTCTATGTTTACTAGAAAAAGTTAGGAGAGTAAGTTGAATGACAGAAAAAATGCCACCAGCATACATTGCTTTTCAAGGTGGCGGCGCACTTGGAATGGCTCATCTCGGCGCATGGAAAGTAATATCACAGCATTTTAATATAAAAGGTGTAGCTGGGACATCTGCTGGTTCAATTGTTGCTGCTTTCTGTGCGGCTGGATTTGATCCCAATCATACAATTGATATCTTTGATCAGCTTAATTGGTCTAAATATGTAAAGCATCAAAAGATACTAAATATATTGATAAACCGAGATGGTTTATCAGATGGAGAAGATTTCCGTAAATGGTTGCGGGATCAACTGAAAAGACGTGTTAGCGATGAGTTACAGGATATCAGCTTTAATGACATATACAAAGCTACTAATATTTATCTAGCGATCGTCGCTTGTGACCTTAATGCAAAACAACCTATAGTTTTTGATAAAGATAATAGACCAAATGATTTTGTTTCATTTGCTGTGCGTGCGTCAATTTCTATCCCTGGTTTTTTTACACCGATATCAATCCCTAACACTGGTCAGGTGCTAGTGGATGGTGGATTATTACTCAATTACCCTATTGAACTTCTACATGAGCAAGCGCAAAAAGCAAGAAGTGTATTGATTGGTGTACGGTTTAAAGGAAAGCCAACTTACCTTGAGAACCCGAAAATTTGGCAGACATCTCAGGCATCATTGCAGGCTATGCAGCAAGCTGGAAATGTACCTTCTGACAAAATTATTAAAGACGCTAACTACATAGAAATTGAAATTGATGTACAAGATTTTGATTTCCTAAACTTTAACCTGACGAAAGAGAAAAAATCTGAACTGGTTAGACTTGGAGAAAATGCTACGGAACTAGCACTGTCTAAATGGAAACTTCAGCCGCAATCTCAGTATCATAAAAGAGAACCACAATCTCAAACTTATAAGCCGGATCTTCGTTACTATGTTGAACGTCCTCCTATTGAAGCCAATTGTGATAATGAGATTTTGAGGTCAGGTGCACTCATTCGTATTAAAGCACCAAACAAAATGGGTAAGACCTCTTTAATAAACAGAACTCTCGCTCATCTACCTCAAGAATATCGCATAGTATATTTTTCTATTGGAAGCATAGAGCAGAACATTTTAAATAACCTTAAAGATTTCCTATACAGCCTCTGTTCTACAGTTAGTAACAAACTGAATCTGGAAAATCGGCTTGGCGATTATTGGGATGCGGAGATTGTCAGTAATAATGATAACTGTACTGCTTATTTTGAAGAGTATTTGTTGCCTGACAAGGACTTTCCCTTAGTTTTAGCTATAGATGACGTAGACAAAATTTTTTCCCATCGAGAAGTTGCAGAAGACTTTTTTGGTATGCTCCGTCACTGGTATGAAATGGGGAAACTTTACGAAAATTGGCAGAAATTTCGGCTAGTGTTGGCACATTCCACAGAAGTTTATGTTCCTTTAGACATTAATCAATCTCCTTTCAATGTAGGTATATCAGTAGAGTTAAGCGAATTTACTCAACAGCAGGTGCTTGATTTAGCACAACGATATAAACTACATTGGCAGGATGAGCAGGTTAGGGATTTAATGGCACTGGTGGGAGGACATCCTGATTTAGTATGCAAAGCGGTGGAATATGTTAGTCGTCAACAAGTACCGCTAGAAACATTATTGAAGAATGCTTCTACAGAAGCAGGAATTTACAGCAACCATTTACGGCATCACCTAGAAAATCTGGAAGCAGTTTCAGAACTGAAAGAAGCATTTAAACGTGTTGTTACTTCCTCAACGCCAGTAGAGTTAGATTCAAAACAAATTTATAAATTACACAGTATGGGATTAGTGCAACTGCAAAATAATTGTGTAACGCCTCGTTGTAATTTATACCGCGAATATTTTACTAGAGTATTGAAATGAGTAAATATGACGAATATTATCGTATTGGGGGCAGTCTACCGGACGATGCTCCTACGTATGTCATTAGACAAGCAGATACTGATCTCTATGAACGTTTAAAAAAAGGTGAATTTTGTTATGTTCTCAACTCTAGGCAGATGGGTAAGTCTAGCTTACGGGTACGTACAATGCAGAGACTGCAAAATGATGGGATAATTTGTGCGTTTATCGACTTAACGGGGATTGGCAAGGAAGAGGTAACAGCGGAAAAGTGGTATGCAGGGTTTGTTCAATCTCTGGTAAGAAGTTGTCAGTTAGAAAAAATTAATTGGCGGCAGTGGTGGCGAGAAAACAGAGATATGCATACACCCCTGCAACTATTGAGTATGTTTATTCGAGACATATTATTAGTAGAAATAGAGTAAAATATTGTTATTTTTGTAGATGAGATTGACCGCGTTCTCAGTCAAAACTTTTCTTTAGATGATTTTTTTGAATTAATTCGATATTGCTCTGAGCAACAACCTGTTGATGCAAAATATCGCCGTCTTACCTTCGCCTTGTTGGGAGTCGCAACACCCTATAATTTAGTTAAAGATAAAACAAGAACACCATTCAATATTGGAACAGCAATTGAATTGTATGGTTTTAAGGAGGAAGAAGTCCAGCCATTAGTGAAGGGATTGGAGGGAAAAGTAAATAATCCCCAATTGCTTATGAAAAAGATATTATATTGGACTGGAGGACAACCATTTTTAACGCAAAAGCTGTGTAAATTAGTGGCTACATCTGCTGATAATTTTATCAGGAATGAAAAAGAAGAAGAGGTGTGGTTGGAGCAACTCGTACAATCACATATCCTTGAGAATTGGGAATCTCAAGATGAGCCAGAGCATTTGAGGACAATACGTGATCGCATTCTTGGGAGAGGAGATAAAACTACTGATTTACTGGAAATCTATCAGAAAATTTTGCAATTGAGCGAAATAAAAGCTAATGAGAATGATGAACAAATGGAGCTACGGCTATCAGGTTTAGTCGTCAAGCAACAAGGGAAGTTAAAAGTTTACAATCGCTTGTATGAGTTTATTTTTAATCAAGATTGGGTAAATAAAGGTTTAAAAGAGTACGACCGCGCCATTGCTGACTACAACCAAGCTATCAAACTTGACCCTAACGACGTCAAAGCTTACTACAACCGAGGGATTGCTTACAAAGACTTAAAAGAGTACGACCGCGCCATTGCTGACTTCAACCAAGCTATCAAACTTGACCCTAACGACGTCGATGCTTACTACAACCGAGGGAATGCTTACGGTAACAAAAAAGAGTATGATCGCGCCATTGCTGACTACAACCAAGCTA
Organism: Rhizonema sp. PD37; assembly: GCA_029379215.1. Taxonomy (GTDB): domain Bacteria; phylum Cyanobacteriota; class Cyanobacteriia; order Cyanobacteriales; family Nostocaceae; genus Rhizonema. The sequence goes on along the minus strand of JAQYWO010000287.1, from coordinate 4,782 downwards.
TCGAACTTGACCCTAACTTCGTCGATGCTTACTACAAGCGAGGGTTGGCTTACAACTACTCAAAAGAGTACGACCGCGCCATTACAGACTCCAACCAAGCCCTGAAACTGGATCCTAACTACCTCTATGCTTACTATAACCGAGGGAGTGCTTACGGTAACAAAAAAGAGTATGATCGTGCCATTGCTGACTACAACCAAGCTATCAAACTTGACCCTAACTTCGTCGATGCTTACTACAAGCGAGGGTTAGCTTACAACTACTTAAAAAAGTACGGTCGCGCCATTGCTGACTACAATCAAGCCCGGAAACTTGGCCCTAATTTCGTCTCTGCTTACAATTGTCGAGGGAATGCTTACAAAGACTTAAAAGAGTACGACCGCGCCATTGCTGACTACAACCAAGCTATCAAACTTGACCCTAACTTCGTCAAAGCTTACTACGGGCGAGGGATTGCTTACAAAAATAAGGGTGATAAAGACTTAGCTATAAAAGACTTCAATAAAGTCATAAAATTCAATAATAATAAAGATTTAATCCAATTTGCCCAAGAACAACTTCAAGAAATAGATGGCTGAGATTCAACCTCACGCTCATAGTATGCTCTTAATGACACATAAACTGTTTTCAGACTAAAGGCTTCTAAAAATATTGGTTCTTTAACACGCTTTTGTAAAACGAACTGCCCTTATTTTGAGAGAAAAGCATAGAGACAAGGTGTTGCCCTATGCCTAAGTGCGTTAAATTTACGCGGCTAGAAATTCCTCAGATGGTGCGTGTTGTTTCAAGTATTCCCACTCCGTGGGTGTGAGTTGGTCAAAGGGCTTGTCCAAAAGTTCCTCAATGTCAAATTCTTCATCACCCGTGTCAGCTACTAACAGTCCAGCCATTGCTACGATAAGTAGTTGCGCTTCTGCTGCTGTGTTGCAATGAGGTCTATTATCGCTCTTCAATGGCATTGCAACCCATTTACCGTCGATGGTACGACGGTAGAAAGTACCAATCAGTTTGCTCGTATGCCAGACCCGGTAGAGTATGCCAAAGTCGCAGTCTTCCAGTGAATCTATCTCGATTTCTGGTGCAATATCGCTTGAAAGTGCTTCGATATGTGCATCCAACTCAGCTTGAGCGATGATATGTTCACCAACAGTTTCGACAATGTGTGAAGTTGCATCCAACTTATTGTCGAAATCAGCTGCTGTTTCGATTGAATATGTCATGATTGAATTACCACATTATTTTTGGTGTTCACAAAGGCGATCGCAACTTCTTGGCGGGAGAGTGATCGCTTTTGTTTTGTCTATACATAATTCTACGCGACACGTAGATTTGCGTCAAGAGTAGATTTATAACTATCTGAAGCACAAATATCTACTTCTCATGCTAAAATAGCAATAAGTAGAGAAATCTACGTCTGGCAGCTTTTAAACTGGGGATGTAGTGTATGTCCATAAACCAAGTGATTCGTTGGAAGCTAAATGAAGTTATGGCGCGAAAGCGAGTAAAAAATAAAGATCTGGCAGAAGAACTGGGCATAACCGAAAACTCGGTTTACAGACTTCGCAAGGTTGACGAAATGCCACGTCTGGCACCAGAAAGACTTAATGGTATTTGCAAAGCATTAGATTGCCAGCCAGGAGAGCTACTGGTTTATGAGCCAGATAATATTGATGACAAAGTGATTTCTATTGCAGAGGCTTCATAAGTGAGAAGCATTTAGTCAATGTGTTGTTTGGGAATGAGGAGTATAAATAGCTACGATTTAATTCACGAGAGACAGTAGCATTGCAGCTTTTCAGGCGGCATCAAAGTTGATGTCGTCAGTACTCTATTGGGTTAAAACCTTGTAGTTAGCAACTTATGAAAACAATTACTTGACTTGACTCGCTCAGTCCTATTAGCCAAATTATGCAGGTCGATTCTTTAGTTTGTGAGTATTGGTCTGCCTTACAACTTCAACTAATACTAGGATACAGTCAATGGCGCATGAGAATATGGAGGCATGACAGTGCAAAACAGAATCAAAAAATTTATCGCCGAGCGTGGCATTAGTTGCTATAAGCTCTGGCAAAAGACAAAACTTGGCAGAGACATAGCGAAAATATTGACAATGAAAAAAAGAACAACATAAAAGGCACTAAGCATGAGTACATTTGCCTCTGAGTCGGTCAATCCTCTAGAATTACCGTCGCTTCCTTTGGAACGGTACAGATCTTTACCTAAGTGTTCGGGTATTTATTTTGCTATCGATGTTAACGAGTGCGTACAATATATTGGCAGGTCAGTGAATATTAGAAGTAGATGGTTAATGCACCACAAGCAGCTAGAGTTAGAGGCAATAGGGGACGTTAGAATTGCTTGGTTAGAGTTATCTGATGTAAGACTGTTATCACTTGTAGAAGAAGCTCTGATTGCATGGTTCGATCCACCGTTAAATCGAGAACTGGCTAATTTAAAATTTATTGATCGCAACAACAGGAAAGCTGTTCAGAAGTTAAAAGTTAAAATCCGGTGCCGACTACAGGACCTCCTAGAAGCTCAACAGTTGACTAGATCAGCCTTGTCTCAAGAAACTGGTTTGACGAGCGCGGCAATTAGAGGATTGTGCGAAAACACAGCCAAAAGATACGACGCAGACACGATAGCAGTCTTGTGCGGCTTTTTTGGATGCGATGTGGGGGAACTGTTTGAAGTTGTGAAAAAAGATGGGGAGGACGCGGCATAAGCGAGTGCATCCGGAGTACTCAAGTGCCATGACTTGCACTCTCCTTTACTTCTATCGGTCAGAATTTTTAGGATTTTTTACCCAAAGCGCTTCGGCTTTGTAACAGCGCACATCCGTATCGCCATACCTAAGAGTAGGTTTCTAATCTTATGTCTAACTATTTGGTGCATCACGGTTGTAATGCAACATCAACCATGATTGATGGTGCTTGACAACCCTATGCTTGTTTCGTTTACTCTACGTCACAAAATATGAGAAAAAGCCAGATAATTTTCGTGTTAATTGCTGCCTTATGTGCCACTAATATTAAGCCAGAGCCAGTTTTAGCAGATTTTATAACTTCCCCTGCGTGTAAAGACGTGCCCTCATGTGTAGTAGCTGGTACGGTGGTGATAGGAGGTATTGTCTACTATGTCATCAAAAATACAGTAACACGACAGGTGTTTAAAGTTCCTGTAAAACAAAGACAGAATCCTACAGGTACTATTTTGCATCACGAGATCGGAGATGTGCTTGAGTTAACAGGATTTGTCACTACATTAAGGCAATGTCAGGCAAAGGCTTTAGCTTATGGTGAAAAGAATGGAGGATTATGGGGTGTAGAAGAACTAAAATCCACTGGTGTAGCTAGTCCTGAAGCCGATGTTAGTGGTGGCGCTCAATATATTTGCAAGATAAAACGAATTGCTTGAATGAAAGGAGGATTACACAATGTTTAAAGGATTAAGAGATGGTACAACCATGCTCGTTAGAGTTTATCCTCGGGGACAAAGGCTGGAATACAATGATTTAATATATCCTGTAAGTTTCTCCTTCGAGCATCCTACTGAACTGATTGGAACTTACTGTTTAAAAAATAAAGTCATTTATCAAACCCCTTCCCAAACAAAAATTAGAGAGTATAAGACTCCACACTTAATTAAAGAAATTGAATTGTTGTCAAGAACTGAAGAGACAGAGTCAGAGTTTGTCAAAGAGGAAAGAACACATCACACAGTGATAGAACCAGGGGATATTAGTCTTATTCTAAATCTCTATTGTGTTTTTGATAAAAACCCTCATTCAGACAAGGAGCTTATTGTCAACGAACGTATAGATGAAGTTGGAGCCTTCTTTGCTGCTGATTACGAAAACAGTCTAGAAAAATTAATAGCAATTCACGTTTGGAATGGTTGGACTCGTCTTGAAACTATTGCAGCTATTCAAAACTTAATCAAGCTTCAGGGCGAAGATTATCAACTTGAAGAATTGGAATGGTTACGTCAAGCAGTTAACCAAAACCCAGAATTTTTAAACCAGTCTCAAGCTGCATAAAGATTGCTTGACTGAAACACGGATCAATAAATATCCGTGTTTGAGGCGCACAGGCAAGTAGCAATTTATTCCACAATTTATGCAAAAGCCCTACTGCTAGTTTTTCCAGCGAGTGCAGTAGGGGTTAGTAAAAATCTTATGATCCAAACAACTATATCAGATTCCCCCGCAGATAGCACGGGGACAGATTCCTTACGAGAAAAAGCACTTGATGTTGGTGTCCAGCATGTAAGTTTAGAATGGATACAAAGCCTACCACCTGAATTAAAAGATACAGCGCTCTACAGGCTTTGTCGGGCAGTTGAATCTAAACCAACACTTGTTGAGTCATTTAGCCTCAATCAAGTGATTTACCGCACGATTTCTGGGGGGAATTTCACCGAGTCAGCTGATAATGTTGCCAAAAGAACGGGATGCGATCGCAAAACCATCCTCAAGGGACTATCCATCGCCGTTGGACAAAACATTTTAGAAAAGAGCGATCGCCCAGGAACCAGCACCGAATATTTCTTCAAGCCAGTTGAAGAGTGGAAACTCGAACCAGTCCGTATTACGGACACCCGTACAAAGAAAGTTTTGGAGTTTCCTTTAACACAAAATACTGATGATGGTGAAAGGGTAGTCCACGAGACGGACGACCTGGAGACGGACCCAAACACTCATATTGTTGTTGATAAATTAATAAATAACTGGAGTTTAGACTAAGCAGTGCAAAACGACCCAGCAGTGCTGAGTTAATAAAA
>JAQYWO010000286.1 GCA_029379215.1 Rhizonema sp. PD37 | reverse complement strand
AATCTAGATACCCGACTTCTTTAAGAAGTCGGGTATCTAGATTTTTACGAATTATTGATACTAATACTGATTCTTTAACCGTAGTCCCCCCAAGGCATGGGGGGGGGGAAGGCATCAGGCAAGGGGTTTTAATAAACCTTGATTGTGTCAACGAACAAAAACAAGCACGGGCAGTTAAACTTTACAAGCAACTCGGCTTCTATTTCATCGAACAATATAACGATGCCCCCTGCAACGTCTTCATGGAAAAGATACTATCTTGAAAATATAAAGTAATGCTTTTAAAAATGCTGAGATAACTGTTGCACAAAAGCTGTATGTTCCGTTGAAGCCAAACCTTGTTGTAGGACCTCTAAAACCTTAATCATATCCCCTGCTAGTAGTGCATTTACCGCTAACCATAAGCCTGGAAACACCTGACTTTTAATCACACCATCTACATCTGTGTGTAATAGTACATACTCGCCATTCTGCAAACCAAACCAGTTGATTTGATTCTCCAAAATCTGCCAGACGATGTGCTCTTGAACACCATTGCGCCAATAGGCACGTTTTTTGTCGTGCAAGTCTTTAGCTGCACTGCTAGCTGCTACCTCTGCTACTAACTCTGGTGCACCTTCAATGTAGTCGTGAAATCTAGCATAGCACCCCTAAATTAGCATTTTATGAATTCTTTCAAACCTGCCCCTACAAAAATGTGCGCAATTGCGCACAAATTCTTCCCCTTAATGAAGCTAAAACTCAAGATGCTCTTTTTTCAGGAGAATATCAGAAGGTAAAAGTTCGTAGTAATTGGAGCAATGCCGATTAGCCTCTATCCCAATAGTGCTTCTCAAACTGCTTCTCCGCCGACGACGACATCTCGTAACCGTAAGCTAGGGCCACCACAACCTACAGGTAAACCGTTTTGTCCACCTTTTCCACAACCACCGGACTCATCCCAGTAAAAGTCATTGCCGATCGCTTCAATATCGGCTAGGGTTTGAAAAACATTACCCGAGAGCGTGACATCTTTGACAGGTTCGGCAATTTTTCCATTTCTAATCATCCACGCTTCCCCAGCACTGAAGGTGAACATTTCTCCGTTGGTCATTCCACCCAACCAGTTACGGGCATAAACGCCTTCTTTGATATCGGTAAATAAGTCCTCAACAGGAGTTTCCCCGCGTTCTATCCAGGTATTTGTCATCCGGACAATCGGAGCATAGTGATAATTAAGACACCGTGCATTGCCTGTGGGTGCTTCCGCTAATTTACCTGCGGTTTCACGAGAATGCAGGCGTCCTACTAAAGTCCCATCTTTAATCAGTTGTGTTGTGGTGGCTGGTGTGCCTTCATCATCGTAAAAATAGCTACCGCGATGTCCTATAGGTGCGGCCCCATCAAAAATTTGTAACTCTTTTGGACCAAAGCGACGACCAAGAGTCATAACTTCCAATACATCTGGGTTTTCGTAAGCCATGTCTGCTTCTGAAAGATGCCCAAAAGCTTCATGAACAAATAACCCCGAAAGAATAGGATCAATCACAACAGTATAGGTATCACCTTTTACCGATGGAAGAGACAAGGCGGCGACTGCCCTTTGTGCCGCGCATTTGACTTGTTCATCCAAATTAGTTAAATCTTCGTAGGCTTTACGCGAACCAATGGTTTCTCGTCCTGTTTGCACGGTGTCGCCGTTTCTAGCAGTGGCGGCAAAGCGCATTTCCATATCTACCCAAGATTGCTCAATTAGCGTCCCTTCACTGGTAGCAAGAATCACCCGTTGAGCGCTGTCGCCATAGCGCACGGAGGTTGTTGTAATGCGATGATCGATACTTTTGAGTAGATCGGTGTAGCGATCGCACAATTCTTTTTTGACTGAGAGGGCAATTTTCCGGGGATTAGTACCTATAAGTGGTAACTGGCAGATTGCTTGCACACTTGCTACCGGAGCTAGTATAGTTTCTTCATCACCAACTATCCGCGCAGCGGCGATGGCTTCTTCAATGCGATCACTAATTGTAGAAAGCTGGTTAAAGCTGCTTAACCCCCATCCTCCCTTATAGCAAGCCCGAATATGTCCACCGATTGAGATACTTTCGCTGAGGCTTTCTACCTTGTCGCCTCGCAACAAAATGTCAGTTTCTTCAGCTTCTTCTAGGCGAATTACTAAATAATCTACCCGTGATGAGTAACGGGAAATCAAGTCAGAAAGTAAATTTTGTGTGTCTGCCAGTAAGTTCTGCATTTTTAGGAGTAATTGGTAAGATATTGGATATATGGTCGTCCTTTGTCATTGATCATTGGTTATAAGTTAAAGCAAGTCACTTCTAGGACAAAGGACAAATAACCGCCAACACCAATCAATCAACAACTTCAATATAGCAATCCTATTTGAATTGCGAAAATCCAAAGCTTGAGAAACCTGGTTTTTTGTTAAACAACAAGGCTTTTAAAGGCTATAGAGCTAGGCATGAAAGGAACACTACGGGCATTACCATATATGAATTATTATGTGCCACTCTGGGGACAGACACTCATATGTATGCTGGAGCGTGGATCAACACTTTACAATTTATATTAAAAATTTTTTCGTGTTTCCCTGCATGAGAGTCAATGAGTAATGTTTTCAAAATTACAAAAAAAACTGCCCCCCTACTTACCACCTTCTTCGGTAGGTACTACTCTAGCTGTAGGAGCGGCAGCTGTCTTCTTTATACTTTGTCTATTACTTAATCTACACCGTTATTACAGTTTTTACGCTTCTTTCGATCAAGGTATTTTTAACCAAGTTTTTTGGAATAGCCTTCACGGTCGATTATTTCAAAGTTCGCTTTCTTCGAGTCTTTCAACCAATGTTGCTCACTCTGGAGAATTTCCCACAGTTTACTACCATCGACTCGGGCAACATTTTACTCCAGCTTTGTTGCTTTGGCTACCAATATATGCTTTGTTTCCTTCTGCCGCGACTTTGACTGTTTTACAGGTAACACTTGTCACGGCAGGGGGTTTGGTTTTGTACGTGCTGGCGCGGCAGTATTTAGAACCATTAAAATCAGCGTTTATTACTATTGCATTTTACAGTGCAAATGCTGTCATTGGTCCGACTTTAGCTAATTTTCATGATATCAGCCAGATCCCTCTGTTTCTGTTCGGATTGCTCCTGGCGATGGAAAAACGTTGTTGGTGGTTGTTTTGGGTATTAGCAATTTTAACTTTGGCAGTGCGGGAGGATGCTGGTGTAGAGTTATTTAGTGTCGGAGTTTACATGACTTTGAGCAAACGCTTTCCTCGTACCGGACTTGCTGTTTGCACCGTCAGTTTTGGTTATATGTTGGTACTGACCAATTTAATCATGCCGCTGTTTTCTCAGGATATTTCTCGGCGGTTTATGATTGAGAATTTTGGTCAATATACAGATCACAAGGAAGCTTCTACTATAGAAATTATTTGGGGAATCGTCAGCAACCCATGGCGGTTGTTGGTAGAATTAGTTTCGCCAGTAGATCGCACAATCAGATATTTACTCAGTCAATGGTTGCCCTTGGCTTTTGTGCCGGCAATTTCTCCCGCATCTTGGATGCTAGCAGGTTTTCCCTTACTACAAATATTTTTAGCTCAGGGAGATGGAGAACTGGCAATTACAATTCGCTATGCTTTAACTATAGTTCCAGGACTATTTTATGGGGCAATTCTCTGGTGGTCTCATCATCCTCAATCATTTAAACTCTTATTTCGCCGCTTTTGGGTAGGTTGCATCTGTCTTTCTCTATTGTTTAGCTTCACATCCAACCCAAATCGGACTTTTTACTTTATAATCCCCGACTCGTTCAAGCCTTGGGTGTACGTGTCACTACCCCAACAATGGCAGCATGTCTCACAGATACGGTTGTTGCTGGCACAAATTCCTACAGAAGCAAGCGTGTCTGCTACTACTTATATTGTTCCCCATCTTTCTAGTCGCCGCGAAATTATTCGCTTACCGAGCCTGCAACTACGAAATGATGCACGGCAAGTCATAAAAGTAGATTATGCGATCGCTGATCTTCTTCAGTTGCAGCAGTATCAACCAGCGTTTAAGGGCGATCGTCATCTGTTGGGAACACTCGTGACACTGATTGATCAAATGATTAACAGTCATGAATATGGAATTGTTGGCTTTCAAGATGGCGTCATTTTACTTTCAAAAGCTGCCGCCTCAGAAGCGCAGGCAATAGCAGCTTGGCTGGCTTTCCGCTCTCAAATTGGTGATTAGGGGCAGATTTTAATCTACATAACATTGAGTGTAACCCGCCCGTTAAGCGTTCCTGAAGTATTAAATTTGTAGTAGGTAAGGAAAACGTAATGAAGATATTGGTATTGACTTGGGAGTTTCCGCCTCGGATAGTTGGAGGAATTGCCCGTCATGTCGCGGAATTATACCCGGAACTGATCAAGAGCGGACATTCAGTCCACCTGATGACAGCAGAGTTTGGTCAAGCGCCATTGTATGAAGTTGTAGAAGGAGTGCATGTGCATCGTGTGCCAGTGGCCCAGAGTGATAACTTTTTTCACTGGGTTGTCAACCTCAACGAGAGCATGGGGCATCACGGTGGTAAGCTGATATTAGAAGAAGGTCCAATTGATTTAATTCACGCTCATGATTGGCTCGTGGGTGATGCGGCGATCGCCCTCAAACATAACTTCCAAGTTTCTCTCGTTGCCACAATCCATGCTACCGAATTCGGTCGTCAATCTGGTATCCACACTGATACCCAAAGTTATATATGTAACAAAGAAATCCAATTAGCTTACAATGCTTGGCGGATAGTCGTCTGTAGCGATTATATGCGGCGAGAGGTGGAACAGGCTCTGCACAGTCCTTGGGACAAAATTGATGTTATTTACAATGGTATTAAACCGGAAAAGAAACAGCATGATCAAGATTTTCATGCTCGAGATTTTCGCCGCAAATTTGCCGAAGACGAGGAAAAAATTGTTTACTATGTGGGTCGGATGTCATATGAAAAAGGTGTATCTGTCTTGCTAAATGCAGCGCCCAAAGTCATGTGGGAGATGGGTGGTTACGTAAAATTTGTTATTATTGGAGGTGGTAACACCGACCATCTGAAGAAGCAAGCTTGGGATTTAGGAATTTGGCAAAATTGCTATTTTACTGGCTTTATGTCTGACGCATACTTAGATAAATTTCAAACAATTGCTGATTGTGCTGTATTTCCCAGTCTCTATGAACCCTTTGGAATTGTCGCTTTAGAAAGTTTTGCGGCACGTGTTCCTGTAGTTGTTTCTGATACTGGTGGACTTCCGGAAGTCGTACAAAATACCAAGACAGGCATTGTGACTTATACAAATAACCCAGACTCTCTAGCTTGGGGAATTTTAGAGGCATTGAAAAATCCCGGTTATCGGCAATGGCTGAGCGATAATGCTTATCAGGATTTAGAACGCCGCTTCAATTGGTCGAAAATAGCCAAGCAAACTGAGAAAGTTTACAAGCAAGTTGTGCAAGAGCGATCGCAAGTCGTTTGGTAATAAATTAGGAATGAGAAGACTCCCCCAATTAACTAAATTTGCTGTAGTAATGCTGCTCAGTGTCTCAGCATTGCTCCTCCTATGGTTGACGCCACTACCAAAGATGTTGGCAACGCCGGAGACTAAGGTTTTTGAACAGGTTTGGCAAACAGTCAACGACAATTTTTACGATCCAAAGTTTAACGGAGTAGACTGGAAGGCGATACGGGAGAAGTATCGCTCAATAGCCGCACAAACTACGTCTAGCCAAGAAGTTGCTGTCGTCATCAATCAAATGCTCTCCGAATTGCATTCTTCTCACACCCACTTCTACACTCAGGATGAGCCAGAATATTATCAACTGATTGGGATTTTTCAGCCGAGGAACACTGAATTACAGCAGCAGTTAAAGAAGATTTTCAAACAAGGCAAAATTGAATACAGTGGTGTTGGTGTATTCACGAAGGAAAGCAACGGAAAGATTTTTGTCAGCGCCCTTCTCGATAAAAATCCAGGGACTGAAGCTGGGTTAAAAGTTGGTGATCAATTGCTAAGTGTGGATGGTCGTCCGTATCATGCGATACAGTCTTTTGCAGGGAAAGCAGGACAGAAAGTCAAGCTGCTGATTCAGTCTTCTGCTGATCCCAATAGTCAGAAAGAAATTGCGATCACGCCGAAAATGCTAGATGCAACTACGATGTTTCTAGAAGCGCAGAAAGCCAGTGTCCAGATTATTCCCCGAGGGGATAAAAAAATTGGCTACATTCATATTTGGTCAAATGCAGCCGATTCAGATCAACAGCAGCTTCAGCAAGAACTGATCTACGGTCGGCTCAAAGATGCTGATGCGCTAGTTTTGGATATCAGAAACGGATGGGGTGGAGGAGATACTAAATATCTCAATATATTTACTGCAACTAAAGGTCCAACTATTACCAGTATTGTTCGTAATGGTAAGAAATACACGTATATTTCTCAATGGAAAAAGCCTGTGGTTATGCTGGTGAATGAAGGGAGCAGGAGTAGTAAGGAAATCTTGGCGTATGGCTTCCAGCAACAAAAAATTGGACCAGTCGTCGGGACTAAAACCACAGGAGCCGTATTGGGCGGTATTCCTTTTATTATGCAGAATGGTAGCTTAGTTTACATAGCTGTTGCCAATGTGTTTATTAACGGAAATCAAAGGTTGGAAGGCAAAGGTGTGACACCAGACATTAACGTTCCCTTCAACTTAGAATACGCTCAAGGTGCAGATCCACAAAAAGAGCGAGCTATACAAGCTCTACTCAAGATCTAGTTGCATCGGCAGCTATGCTTCTAAGCAAGTAACTGGTGTAAATGCTGTTAGCTCATACGCGAACGAACGCGACTGTTGCCGATTTTGTCAGGGTTTCTCCCACTCACCCCTGAAATAGTTGAGAGAAAATTTCAACAAGTAAAAACTAAACATAATTAAGCGAGCTAATTAAGCGACTAACAAGTATTTTTTATGAACATATATGTTATGATAAAAGCTTGACCATAATATTATTGGAGAAAATGCTGATAGTTCAGATAGTAAAGTACCAAAACTAAACATGACCATTCAAAGCTATAAGTAAAAGCAACTGCATAAATCATTTCAATTGCACCTATGTAAGAATACAGCACTGCTGATCTCTCAGTTTTCTAGAAAATAAAGTATCACTAGGAATACTGAAATTTCCAGAAGAGCAAGGGTTTAGGGTGTTTGTACAAACTCAAACTATAAAGCTGAGATTAACCTTCAATTTTGTTCTAAAGTTATGAATAAAAAATGGGCTCGTAAACGGATCACCATCAATTTGGCATCAGTTGAAGCAGAAAAGCTAGGGAGTTTCTGTGACAAGACAGGTAGACCTGCAACTGATGTGATTAGAGAACTTATTCGAGGATTGCCTGCACATGAAGAAGTAGCAATGGCACACTCTTCATGACAAAATGTTAAGAAAAATGAGAACCATTCTACATTTACAAGGAAACGCAGAGGACAAGTGCAAATCCATCCACTTTTTTAACATTAATATTTGAGTTTCCTGGTAGTTTCTGGGTGGATGTCTGTTGAGATGATTTCCTTCTAAAGTAGAAAGTTCTTCCCATAATTTGGTCTTAACTGAGTAAGGTGTATCTTATTCAAGTAAAGCGATCGCCACTGCCTTACCAAATCCTACGATTCGGGGTGTAGACAAAGTATCTGAGCGTATTCCGCGTTCATCACCACCATGTTGCTCTTGAGCAACTTGCACTCTTGGGTTGCGACTATGGATGTACAGTGCACCAATTGCTTTAAAACCCGACAGGCGAATTCACGAGGGTGCATGAATATAGGACTCATATCATGTCCGCCTGATTAGTCGTAATAGTTCTAGACACTGAACCCCATCCCTAACCTGTCCCTGCATGCGGGGGGAGCTTTGGTGCTAGCTAAAATGGGGTGGGGTTCTTTAATTAGGGCTTGCTGAATAGAGGTATAACCTTTTCCATACAAGACTTTCAATCCTTTTTATTTCAAATAGGTATAATACATGAATGCTACAGATAAATAGGGTGTTTCAGCCATGTTTTGTACCTAGCGAGCGCAAATATACAAGTAAGTCAGGGTTATACGAAGCTCCTAAAACGACTAAATATTACATAGCATATGATGGCAAATTTGTACAGTGCTTAAGTCCGACAATCAACACTCTTCTTCCAAAGTTCTTCAATCTATAACCAATAAAGGTTGTCGTCGCAAACTTTGAATAGTGGCGATCGCATGGGTTGCAACAGAGTTAATTTCCTCAGTTGTATTAAAGCGCCCAATTCCAAACCGGATTGAAGCATAAGCCAACTGTTCCGAATGTCCTAGCGCTGTAAGAACATGGGAGGGCGCAGTTGTGACTGAGGAACAAGCAGAACCAGAAGACACAGCCATAACTGCTTGCAATCCTAACAGCAGTGCTGATCCATCCACTTGTTCAACACTAATATTTAAATTTCCTGGTAATCTCTGGGTAGGATGTCCGTTAAGACGAATTCCCTCTAACCTAGAAAGCTGTTCCCATAATTTTTTTCTCAACTGAGTGAGGCGTTGGTTTTCTATATCTTGTTCAAGTAAAGCGATCGCCACTGCCTTACCAAATCCTACGATTTGGGGTGTATACAAAGTGCCTGAGCGCATCCCGCGTTCATGTCCACCACCATGTTGCTGGGGAGCCAATTGAACTCTTGGGTTACGACGGCGAACGTACAGCGCACCAATTCCTTTAGGACCGTACAACTTATGTGCTGTTAGCGACATTAAGTCAATTTTCATTGCCTGCATGTCGAGGGGTATTTTGCCAATCGCTTGTGCCGCGTCGGTATGGAAAAGAACACCTGCGTCGCGACACATTGCACCAATTTCTGCTAACGGCTGCAACACCCCAATTTCATTGTTAGCTGCCATCACCGAAACCAAAATTGTATCGGAGCGAAAAGCTCTCTCCAACTCAGATAAATCTATCAGTCCATCTTTTTGGACTGGGAGGATTGTAATATCGAAACCAAGAGTTCTGAGATATTTACAAGGATCGAGAATAGCGCTATGTTCGGTAGAAACAGTAATAATATGTTGCCCTTTTTGAAAATAAGCTTCAGCAACACCTTTGATAGCTAAATTATTCGCCTCTGTCGCACCACTGGTAAAGACAATTTCTTCTGGCGTAGCGTTGATTGCTGCTGCCAAAATCTCTCTTGCTTGTTTGACAGCTGCTTCTGCTTCCCAACCGTAAAGATGACTGATGCTGGATGGATTGCCAAAATGTTCGGTGAAATAGGGTAGCATTGCTCCTAATACCCGTTCATCCACAGGCGTAGTAGCTTGACAATCTAGATAGATGGGACGATTTGACATAATTTTTTACTGAATAATTTGATTAAATTTATCATTCTAGATATAGCAATCCTAAGTCATTCGTGAAAAACGAGTAAAAGTAAAAATGGCTAATGACATGCAACGTGACTTTGCCAATCGTGATGAATTGGTAAACTATCTCCGCGAACAGTTTCCTCATACAGCTGAACATGACATTAGCGACACTGTGGGAGGACGCAAGGCGGCTCAAAAGGTACTACAAAAAGTAGATCCGGCACGCTACGGGAAAACACGGAACTTTTTCACTGGTGCAGTAACACGCCTGTCTCCCTACATTCGCTACGGTGTTCTCAGTTTACGAGAAATTAGAAATTATGTTTTGGAACACAGACAAAATCAAGACGAAGTTACTAAGCTAATTAACGAGTTAGGTTGGCGCGACTACTGGCAGCGGCTGTATATCAAGCTGGGAGATGGTATTTGGCAAGACCAAGAGGAATATAAAACAGGCTATACTCCCTCACAATACGCGCCTGATTTAGCTGATGACATTATTGAAGGTACCACAGAGCGAGTTTGCATCGACAGTTTCAGTCGTGATCTGCGAGAATGTGGCTATTTACACAATCATGCACGGATGTGGCTGGCAGCTTACATTGTTCACTGGCGACGCATTCGTTGGCAAGTTGGGGCAAAATGGTTTCTCGAACATTTACTTGATGGCGATCCAGCCAGCAATAATATGTCATGGCAGTGGGTAGCCAGCACCTTTAGCCAGAAACCATACTTTTTCAACCGTGAGAACTTAGAACGCTACACCGAGGGTGTTTACTGCCGAAAATGCCCTCTTTACGGCCATTGTGACTTTGAGGGCAGCTATGAAGAAATAGAACAGCGACTTTTTCCTAAAGGCGAATTCACCAAACAACCAAATAGCCAAAATTGGCAACGTGGGAAAAAACGACGTTAGATTGGCAGTTCGTATTAGCTTTTTTAACTGAATGGTTATTTCTACTGCTGTAATAGTATAGGGAGTCATTCGTCAGGAGAGAATATTACATACAGATGCTTGTTTTTAACATGTTGTAAACCGTTGGTTTTTCTCTAAAGCGTTGTATCAGTATACTAGCAACGCAAATCAACATACCATCCGGAGTATCTTAATGTCTACAATCTAAGCTTTTTTAATTTTTAATTCTGCTACTCACTACTAATAATCCAATATCTAAAATTTGATGGTTACACCAATTATTTGGGTACATGGAGACTGCCTCAGTCCTCACAACCCTGCACTTCAAAAATACCCAGACGCGCCTGCTATATGGGTTTGGGACGATGTGTTAATAAAAGAATGGCAAATTAGTCTGAAACGGCTCACTTTTATCTATGAATGCTTGCTAGAGTTGCCTGTCGTTATTCGGCGTGGTGATGTGGCGCAAGAGATTTTCGCTTTTGTCAAAGAACATAATGCTGACAAAATTATCACAGTAAACAGTCCCAGTCCTCGCTTTAATGACATTTGTATTCAACTCAAACGTTTTGTGGAACTAGAAGTGCTTGAAGTTGAGCCCTTCTTTGACTACGAAGGTTATATTGATCTGAAGCGCTTTTCTCGCTATTGGAAAGTAGCAGAAAAGTACGTGTTTGATTAGAAGCATTTATAGAGCAAAATAGTTCGTAATTCATTTTTGAATAGCAGGTTTTATCAGGTTTAAAAAGTTAGATAAGTTAAAAGTTTACTATAAGTT
>JAQYWO010000285.1 GCA_029379215.1 Rhizonema sp. PD37 | reverse complement strand
ATTACAGAGAGTGAAAAGTAAGAATTTAAGATAGCAATCAAACAAGAAGAAGCATAAAAAACAAAAACCAGAAAAAATTTGGTTACTACTTATAAATATACTTGTATGTAACTTATACAAACATATAACTGCTATAGCTGACAGATGTAATAGTTGTTAAAAGCTAATAATATTCAGTAAATATAATAAAAAAAATAGAGACGCTTTTTGAATTGCATCTCTATGAAAAGGAAACCCCTAAAAACTTTTAAATAAGCATTCAACCACTAGTTTTGAGTTCTCTTATCCTTATAACTCATAAGTGTCAGGTTTGAGTCTCACAATTATGTAAAAATCTGTTGACGCTAACTAATAAAAGAACTGTGGCATAAAATACTTACACTTTTCAATTCATAATTCAGAGTGTAATATTATTGATTATGCAATATTTCGGTATCTTTGAATGACATTATTTGTATTAAATTCATATAAAATGAACAATCAAACTATGAGAAAAAACGAGTATAAAAAATAGATGATGACTAAGATCCAGGTAGAGTTTTGGACGGGACATCATTACCATCATCTGAATCTTCTGCATTTGCAGTTATATCCCTGCTTAAAAATTCAGTTTGTGAGTTGATTTTGTTTCTGTTTCTTAGTGAGGAAATCTTTATTAAGTTTGCGAATATCTTTGAACCAAACTTAGTATCACTGCTCATGGGAATGTACCGGATTGTTTGTAACTCTCTACAACTTGAGATACACTTCCGTAAATTGCCAATCCGGAAAATCAAAAAAAATAATGTAAATTTAGCCGTCAGCTATTAGCTATCAGCTAACATGATCTATGAGAGATCGATTTGTGTTATAGCAATATACAGGAAGCTTAGGACAACAATCAATTCACGGCGGTACACGCTTTGAAGGCGTCTACAACTAACTTGTCCTAACAGAGGAAGGCGACTGCTATATCTACATCTACAAAATTCCTGTTATGCCTGAGTGAGAGGTAAAGCTTGCTCTTGGGAAGATCCCCCGGCAGACTTTACGTAAGTATTAGTTTGGGGTAGATAAAGGAACCGCAGAAGAGCTGAATGCTTTATGCAAAAGTAGAAAAACCTAAATTAGGTGGAATGTCCTGAATACGTCCAGGTCCTACGCCTCGCAAAGCTTCTCTTAGAGAAATGTCGCCAGTGTACAAAGCACGACCAACGATCGCTCCGGTGACACCTTGTGGTTCCAACGCTAACAAACTCAACAAATCGGTAACGGAACTGACTCCACCAGAAGCGATCACAGGAACGGAAACTGTCGCCACAAGCGAACGCAAAGCTTCCATATTAGGTCCACTAAGAGTCCCATCACGTTGAATATCAGTGTAGATAATAGCTGCTGCCCCTAATTCCTGCATTTGTACAGCCAATTGAGTTGCTAAAACGGATGAGGTTTCCAACCAACCGCGAGTTGCCACTTGTCCGTTACGGGCATCAATGCCGATAATAATCTGCCCTGGAAATTCTTGGCAAAGTTGTTGTACCAGTTGAGGTTGTTCTACAGCAATAGTTCCCAGGATCGCCCACCTTACACCCAAGTTAAATAGCTGTTGTACGCTTGCGCGATCGCGTAACCCTCCACCAACTTGAATTGGTACTGACACTACAGAGGCGATCGCCTCGATTGCCGCCAAGTTGACTGTTTCACCCGTTTTTGCCCCATCCAAATCGACTACGTGCAGTCGAGTAGCACCCTGTTCCACCCATTGTTTGGCAACCTCAACCGGATTGTCATTAAAAACCTCTGCTTGCTGATAATCTCCTTGGTAAAGTCGTACACAACGACCCGATAGTAAATCAATTGCCGGAATAACTTCCATAAATAGTCCTCCTAAACGTTAGGGAGTCGATGTGTCAAGGGGTACATGCTTTTCTACATATCAAACCTGCCTATACAGGAATACTGAAGAAAAATTCCCTATTCCTTACTTGCTTTGATGACAGCTTGCCCAAAACCCAACACAATCAATATATTAGAAATCGTCAAAAATGATTCTGCACCCCCATGCAGCCAATCGATATTTGCCAGTTGTTCACCATAATGCACTTGAGCATAGATCCCAGCAGGTATCGTTACGGCAACAAACACCAGAGTGCCATAAAATCCATATAAAGCTAAACGCGGCATTTGGCTGCTGCGGCTGATATACCACAAGAAACCTATGTAGGGAAACAAAGAAAGAGCAAACAGCGTTCCTTTAGAAATCATGACTTTTGAGGGGAGTGAACGAGTTAGAAGACGCGTAGGGGCGGGTTTATCACAAAATCATCAAGCAAACATGACATTTTCTCAAACCCGCCCTTACAGGACGTAGGGGCGGGTTTATCACAAAATCATCAAGCAAACATGACATTTTCTCAAACCCGCCCTTACAGGACGTAGGGGCGGGTTTATCACAAAATCATCAAGCAAACATGACATTTTCTCAAACCCGCCCTTACAGGATTTAAGAGAAATTATTGCTTCGATGCAATTTCTCTCTTGTCAGATTGTGATGGCTGTAGCGATTGATTGGAACGCCAAATCAGCACTGCAGCCCACCAAAGCGTAAAATTACCCACTAAAGTCATAGTAGCTTGCAGTGTCACCACCCATTCTAAAGATTCTGCGTTGTCGAAATAGTGCCAAGTACAGGCACACATGGCGCTGACCAAAGCTGGTAACATAGCGAAAGATAAGCCCCTCCAAGCGCGATTACCAGTGGCTTCGCCATAATTCCAAATCAGCCAAATAGCGGCAATCCACTCGATAACGCTAGAAATATGAATAATCCAAGTGGGAATCGAAAGAGCGTGCATGAGAATTTTGTGTTAGGTGTTTTAGAGAAACAACAAAGCAGCGCGTTTGTCAAGGGGTGTTGTGTTAAGAATCAAGATTTCTCACTTTATTCACCACATCCTCATCAAAAATTGCTAATGTAAAATCCAAAATAGTAAAAAATATGCGGGCGTTGTTATCTGGATACTATGGTAAAGGAAATGGTGGGGACGAGGCTTTGTTGGCAACACTTCTACAAATGCTACCACCTCATGTCACACCTGTGGTTCTCTCTGGTAATCCAAAGGAAACCCGCGATCGCTACTCAGTAGAAGCGCATGATCGTATGGCTATATTACCTGTACTTCAAGCTGTGCGTTCCTGCGATGCTTTCATTTGGGGTGGTGGTAGCTTAATCCAAGATGCGACTAGTGCCATCAGTCCATTATATTACGCCGGATTAATGGCTTATTGTCAGAGAATGGGATTGAAAACTATTGCTTGGGCACAGGGCATTGGACCTTTGAAGCGTCCTGTCACTCAATGGTTAGCACGGCAAACGTTTGGAAATTGTCATAAAGTTAGTGTACGCGATCGCGCTTCTGCGGGAATACTCACTGACTGGCAAATTCCTTATATTCAAGCTCCCGATCCGGTTTGGGCGTTGGAATCCAAGCCAGTACCTGGACTTTGGGATTTACCTGCTCCGAGAGTTGCCGTAACATTGCGAACCCATCCCCTACTGACAGAAACACGGCTTGCCAATTTGACTCGCGCACTCGTTGATTTTCAAAAAGCCACACAGGCTTTTATATTACTATTGCCTTTTCAAAAAAGTGAAGATTTAAGCATAGTCCAAGCAATTCAACCGCAACTTAAAGATGTTAGCCAGATCGTGTGTTTGGAAGAGCCGCAACTTTTAAAAGGAGTTTTTCGCGGTGTTGAGATGGCGATCGGGATGCGCTTGCACAGCTTGATTATGGCAGCTGCTGAAGGCTGTCGCTGTTTTGCTCTCAGTTACGATCCTAAGGTAAACCGATTGATGGAAGATTTGGACATGCCTGGGTGGAATTTGGCAACTTTACCAGATGATCCCAATGTTATCAGTACAACCTGGATTGAACATTACGCGAATGGCGAGCCACTTTTACCAGAAAAAATTCAATTTCTAGTAGATCGAGCGCTAATACATCGCGAGGTGTTAAGAGATACTTTAGCTGAATAAAAAAATTACCAATGACAGCCACTTGCGGGACTTAGTAGACTTGGGGGAGATCCCAAAGCTCCTCACCTGAGTGTGGGAAACACTCCCAAACGTGCTGGCTCCACAACGTAGTGGCTCCCAATGAAAAAGGACAAATGACAGTATTTAAAAATTAATAAAAAAAGCTTTGTATCTGACAGCTAAATCCTGGCAATATAGGTGAAGTCATCTCATCATCTGCCAACAATGTTGTTATCAGAACAAGTTGAGCACTGTGGCGACGGTACACTTCCACTTGTTTTAATCGCCAATTCACAATCCAGTATTCTTGAACTCCCTTGATAGAATACAGTTTTAGTTTTACCTCCCTGTCTCTACGTTCGTTTGCACTCCCCGATGATAAAATCTCTACAATTAGCTCTGGTGCGCCTGTAAAATGTCCTTCTTCATCGACCAGTTGAGCTAATCGCTCATTGCTAATCCATATCACATCAGGAATGACATTATCAGCATCCGAGAAAATGATTCCCGGTGCTGTCAATGGCTGACCCAAGTTAGTTGCTTCTGACCAAGCTAGTAATTGAGCACATATTTTTCCTACCGCACTTTGATGCATAAAATGAGGCGCACGAGTCACGAACAGCTCTCCGTCAATAATTTCATAACGTTTCCACTCATCCGTCGCTAGGATTTCTAAATCGGCACTTGTCCACCGGACTTGGTTTGCAGCTTGGGTCATGTGAGTGTCCAACTTCTTTACTATATCTTAACTACGCTCCCGGTATACCCAGAAGCAGCGCGATCGCTTGCTCCTCACTCATCTCCTGTCCGGCAGACGAGTGCTCCTGAGTTACCCTGTTACTTGTGAGCTTTCTGTTTTAATTTCTGTAACTAGGGTGAGACTAGCCCACTCACCTTTATCGTTATAGCTGCGAATCAAACGTTGGCGTAAATTGGGTTGAATAAGCCAACCGACTTCGAGAAAAAGTGGTTGACGTAATTGTAAGTTGAGTGGACAAGTGGCAGAAGCGCCATCGGGTAGCAGCAGTACTTGCACCTGAAGAAGTGAATCTTGGTCAAATTGGAGGATGTTCCCGTTGATGGAAGCCGTTGAGGTGATTGTACGATCACCAAAGGTTAAGTTTTGTTTTAATTTTCCAAAGTCATCCAATTGTAACTGCATCGTTACTGAATAACTATCGGGGGAACGCCAGTCTGGATAAATAGTCACTGCTTTGCCCTGCCATTCTCCGAGAAGAGCTTCTACAGTTAGGGGTGGACGTTGTACGGGTTGAGTTCCAGCTAAATATTCTCGAATGAGAGTAAATTGGTTTAGTTGAAGGTTTTTATCGAACAGTTGAACGAGGCGTAAGCGGTGATTTTCATGAATTAAGCCAAGTTCTGCCCCAAATTCAGAATAAGGTGCTAATTGAATCGAACCTTGAGAAAAGGCTCCATTTTCACAAAACAGTACTCCTCGTCCTAGAGAACTGTATTCTAGAACTTTTTCACTTCCACCTAAGTTAACAATTTGGCGAATTGTCTGATTATTGTTCAACGCTTCTAAGGAAACAATGCTCTTAGTATCTCCCTGAAGTTCACCTCGGGAAGAAATGCGAGTAAATGAACCTCGCCATTCCCCAATATTTTTTAGTAAAGCTTCCCATTGTGATGCCATAGCAATTTTGTTGGTTGTTGGATAATGAGTGTTAGTTGTTGTACTAAACATTAACCATCAACCATTGACTACTTGGCAAATCGCTGTACAGCAAATAAACTGCCGATGAATCCTACGGCTCCACCGAAACTTAGGAGGATGAGAGGCAAGAGTAAAGTTTGTGAGGAGGAGAGTTGTAAACCGTGGGCTAGAAATTGAATGAATTCTGGTTGATTAGTTAGCAATTTGCTGAGAAACTGTTGAAACAGATTAATGAAGCTCCATGCGATCGCACCTCCGAGTAAGCCAAAAACAATCCCTTGCAAGATAAACGGCAAGTGAACCCAAGCCGAAGTCGCACCCATCAGTTGCATAATTTCTATTTCCCGACGTCGCGCTATGACAATCAGGCGAATGGTGGTTGTGGTGACGGCGATCGCTGTTATCGTCAAGATAATTGTAATGGAGAGCGAGATCCAGTTCAAACCTTGGTGTAACTGACCAATGCGTCTGACTGCTTCATCTACATACTGCACTGCATCAACTCCAGATAATTTGGCGATTTGTGTTGCCAACGTTGGTACAACTGAAGAGTTTTGCGCCTTCACCTTAATCTCATCAACAAGAGGATTCTCTCCTAGCTGCTTGGTAGCACCCTCAAGATCGGATATTCCCATTTCTTGAACTAATTTAGTCCAAGCTTGCTCTTTGGTAATCGTTTTTACATCTGCCACTTCTGGTATTTTTGCCACAAGTGGGAAAATGGTTTCTACGTGATCGCCAGGATGGAGATAAACTGATATTTCTAATTGGTTACCGAATTGGTTGAGCAGTTTTTCCAATTGCCAGGAAGTTTGCAAACTCATACCAAATAAAAAGAGTAGCACAGTAACAGTACTTACAGCCGCCCAGTTCATCCATCCACCACGTTGCAAACCAAGAATTGTTTCTTTGAGTAAGTAGTCAAGCTTATTGAATAATTTCAACACACCACACTGTATTTCCACTTCTATAACATTATCTTTTATACTCGCACTCTTTCATTTCTCAACCGTAAGGACGCTTAATCATATAAGTACAGGACAACCATCCTCCCGTCACTAACTCATAGTCCTGAGTTGAAGAGTCATTTTATCGTATTGGACTTTCGATAATAGACAGATGACAAATCACCAATGACACGCTCAGTGAGAGAATTAGAATTGTTAAGATTGAAAGAGAAAGTAGCACTATCTCAGACCTAGCCTGAAAGAGCGAGTCACAAAAATCATGCCTTTAGAGATCGCTGTAGAGAAAAAAAAGTTAAAAAATCCGCCCTTAGAACTTCATTATTTGGGCGATCGCGTCCTCCGTCAACCAGCTAAACGCATAGCTAAAGTGGAGGAAGAACTTCGCCAGACCGTGCGCGAAATGTTGCAAACCATGTATAGTCAGGATGGCATTGGTTTGGCTGCACCACAAGTGGGAATTCACAAGCAACTGATTGTGATTGATTGCGAACCAGATAACCCAGCAAACCCCCCACTCGTTTTGATTAACCCTACCATCAAACAGGTAAGCCGTGAAATTTGCGTTGCTCAGGAAGGGTGCTTGAGCATTCCAGGAGTTTATATGGATGTGAAGCGCCCTGTTGTTGTAGAAATTGCTTACAAAGATGAGTACGGGCGTCCCAAAACTCTGAAAGCCGGAGATCTACTCGGACGCTGCATTCAGCACGAAATGGATCACCTCAACGGAGTGGTGTTTGTAGATCGTGTGGAAAATTCTTTGGCTTTGACGCAAGAGTTATCCAAGCATGGTTTCTCTTTTCAAGCTGTAAAATCAGTCGTATAGGGTGGTTGATTCGTGTATCTAACTCCAAAAAGCGGTTTGTTTCTGGCTGGTTCTTGTGTAACTGCGATCGCAGCTGTTGGTTCAATTTTTGAGCTTGGTTACGGCTCACCTGATTTAGGCACTCAAGCAACTGCAATTATCCTAGCCCTTTCACTTCCACTTACCGTATTATTTTTCCTTGCAGCAGTCAGAGATGCTAGAGCAAATCTTAAATAGCAGGAATGTCATTTGTCATTTGTGATAAGTGATGGTTTTCAAACTCTTTTGACCGCACGCACATACTTTGCTTAGTCTTAGTAAGGGCTTAAGCCCTTACTAAAGCACCTCAGTCAAGACTTACGAACTCCTCAATCTTGATGTGCTGAACTACTGATCTCAAAATTGATTTTCCCGCGCATATAACTGTTTAATGTTTCTTATTTGAGTCACATACGGTTTTTTAGAAATAGACCCTGAATGGCAGTTTTATGTGTAATTCAAAAGATATAGGATGTATGAGACACAAATGAGAAAGCTTATGTATTTGCACTCTTGATTATCAACTCAAAAAATTGACAATTAATCTCAAGGCGGCATAATGCTACTAAAATCATTAATTTGTTGTAGCAATTGAAGTAGAGTTACAAATGAGACCCGAAAAACTTTCTCCCGGACTACTATTAGCGTATGAAGATTACAAACGGGAAGGAGACCAAGCTTTAATTACGCATAAGCGATCGCTGGGTATCGTTTTCCATAATAGTACGGTTAAACCTACTAGTAGTATCGTGTTCATCTACTGTGAACCGAATGCGGACTTGAGTCATCTATCACGCTATGGTGTTCAAGTCAACCAGGAGACGGGGAGTGTCCGAACAGCTTACTTACCGATAGAAAATTTAGATATTGTCTCTGAAGATCCTGCTGTTTTGCGTATCAAGCCATCACGTCAATTGAACCAACACTTAGACGTTGCGACAAAGGCAGTGCATGTACCAGAATTTAGAAATAAGAGTAGACTGACTGGCAAAGGAGTCCTGATTGGTATTGTAGATACTGGCATTGATCCAAAACACCCTGCCTTTGCTGGAAGAATTTTACGCATTTGGGATCAAACACTATCCGGTTCTGGAGTGAAAGAGGGCAGTTATGGGTCAGAATTAACCAAAGAACACTTGACAATTTCTACCGACACTGAAGGTCATGGAACCCATGTTGCTGGGATTACATCTGGTGTTGACACAACCTATGGCGGAGTTGCCCAAGAAGCGGAATTAGTCATCGTTAAGTCAGACTTACAAGACGCCCACATTGCTGATGGTATTCGCTACATTTTCCGGGTAGCCAGTGAAATGAAACGCCCAGTTGTTGTGAATCTGAGCTTGGGCGGACATGCCGACGCTCACGATGGCAGCGACTCGCTCTCAAAAATCATCGACAGCGAAACTGGTCCCGGACGGATTGTTTGTTGTGCTGCTGGTAACGAGGGCAACGACAACATTCACGGTCAAACCATCGTACCTCCCGGTCAAATAAGGACTATGCGCTTTCTCGTTCCAACTAACAACCAATTGGATATAGTTTTGTTAAATGCTTGGTATCCTGGTAATAGTCAGTTGGAAGTATCATTGCGTGATACCTTCGGATTGGTCACCCCTTGGCAAAAAATCGTTACTAACGGGAATCCCGCCCAAGAATATACTTTGCAAAGCTCAAAAGTGCAAGTGGTGACCCCAGGACCAGATCCAGCCAACGGCGACCATAATTTCTTTTTACAAATTCGTAGTAAAGGAACCCTGCCTGTTATGGGAGGTGTTTGGCAGTTACGAGTACGCAACACTTCATCAACCCAAGCACATCTAGATGTCTGGACAATAGATGACAAGAAATCTGTGTTTTTTACAGGTACTAGTGTAACAGATTCCGAGAAAATTGGTTCTCCAGGAGCGGCTAAAAGTGCAGTTACCGTTACTTCTTATACTACTAAAATTCAATACACGGATATTGATAATAAACAATTAGAAGTGGGCTTGCATTTAAATACTATTTCTGAATTCAGCAGTCCGGGACCTCTACGTAATGGCGCTCGTAAACCGGATCTCGCAGCACCAGGAGCCATGATTGTTTCCACTCTCTCTTCAGGTGCACATTTTGACCGTTCAAAGATTGTTAATTCTAAGTTTGTCGTTCTAGCTGGTACAAGTATGGCAACGCCCTTTGTCGCGGGCTTAGTAGCATTGCTGTTGCAGCGCAATCCAAAGCTAGACCCAGCTGGTGTTAAAGACTTACTCCGCAAAAATAGTTCAATTCCTAAACAACCAGCAGGAACCTTCGATAAAAAATGGGGATTTGGACTCATTAACACATTAAATCTTTAACCGTTCGGTGTGTTAAACGTCATTAATACAAAGAAACTGGATCATAAGTCATTGGGAATTGGAAATTGGTAATAATTTTTTCCCAATGACTCGTTACCTATTTATCACTCTTCCATCACTTTGGAAAACGAAAAATCTCAGGCAACTTTTAAAACTCATACAGCAATTGGGTTTGGAGTTTTATTTTCTAAGCATTCTGAGAAAAATCATTTTTTACCATAAAACCTTGCTTAGCAAAGATTATATATTTTTTCCTTTGGCAAGATTGATGAAAGAGCGTTATATTATGTCCGGTTAATTAACCAGAAATTACGTAAACATTGAACCCGACCATGCTCCTCACCTAGGCTCGGCAAAACGCCTGATGTGTACTGGCTCCCTAACCCCTCCCCGCTTGCGGGGAGGAGTTCTTAAGTATTAAGGTTATACTACCGGACATGAGCTTATATTATCTTCCGGTAATCACTTAACAACTAATTCATTTGTAAATTGTTAATGATTAATTGCAATCAATTATTAACCAAATAAATAGATATGATAAGAAGTATTTAAGTGAACACGACGATATTACCAATTATCTATATAGGAATAGCTTATGAATTATCAGAAGCTTGATACTGCCCTTGCTATGGCATTGAATGAAGTTCAAGACCCAGAAGAACGGAATTTAACTATCTTCATTCATACCAAAGCAGACGCAGACACTGCTTTATTACGAAACTTAGGTGTCAGTGATATTACTGAAAATAAAGATGTTTTGACTGCAACGCTTTCGCCAAATATAATTTCCCAATTATCAGAGCAATCTTGGATACAGCATTTGAAGCTATCTCAAAAATTACGCTCTTGTTAATGAGTTTTGAGATTATACAAAGCATCAAGCAAGCGAATCGACTTCGAGGGAGAAGTCAGGTTTCTTGTCATTCAAACTATTAGTAGCAGCAAGAATTATAGTGGGGAAGCCAACGT
This sequence comes from Rhizonema sp. PD37, assembly GCA_029379215.1. Lineage (GTDB taxonomy): Bacteria > Cyanobacteriota > Cyanobacteriia > Cyanobacteriales > Nostocaceae > Rhizonema. Next base: position 287 of record JAQYWO010000285.1, on the reverse strand, counting down.
CGAGCAGTAAAATAGATACTCGTTTTCGCTTTCAATATTGTGTTAAAACTAAGATTATTTGTACTTCAACAATCTTAGATGCCTGCTAAGGATATATACCATAATGTCGTGAGATTTGCATTGGTAAAGGATGGCTGGAATATTTTAACAGAAAATTATACTTTGGAGTATGGTGGCGATCATTTATACGTGGATATTGCAGCAGAAAAATCGATTGCAGCAGAAAAACAGGGTCACGCCGCCAAGGGCGGCAAGGCAGAAGGCAGAGGGCAGAGGGCAGAAGGAAA
>JAQYWO010000284.1 GCA_029379215.1 Rhizonema sp. PD37 | reverse complement strand
TTTCATTCATTAGGTATATTGACAAGTATGCAATTAGCTTAACCTGTCACGGATGGTTGTCAGAGAGGTATTTCTCCTCGATGGAGGTAGAACTGTCGCCGCCTGCCAAAAAAACCATGCTGTTTTTTGGGATTTGACTACAGGTGAAGAACTCCACCGTTTTTCTCAAAGGATTTATGGCTTCTCAAACGAGCAGACGAAATTCTTCACTTATAAGTATCCAGAAGGTATGTTCTTGTATTCCTATCCTGGTTTTCGACAAATCTGTACTTTGGCGAAGAAACGAATGCCGCCGGGACCTTTTCACTTTCTCTTTTCTCCAAACGATCGCTTTCTAGTCGTTTGGTTCGCTAGCGGATTTCCCTCAAGCAATGAAAATTACCCAAGGAGAAATCCCGTTCGGTCAGCGATTGCTTGCACGAAGCTTTTCAACCTTGATACGTGTGAGGAAATTCAGGAGTTTTCGCACTTGAGAGCGCTTGGGCAAGGTAAGTTTTCTCCGGATTCAAGATTCTTTGACTTTAAAAGGACTAAGCGCTCCTTACCTGACAATAATTTGGTCATATTCTCATGGCGGTTCGACCTAACAACCTATGAGGTCAGAGAGCTTAGTCAATAGGTTGCTGTATATCCTTCTAGAAAAGACAAGAAAATCCCATGAAAGCATATGAACTGAACTTTGGCAAAATAATCCTAATTTAAATGGGACTGTGTAACGAGAGAATAACTTTGCGAAAAGTGGGCTTCATTCTTAGGTAAATTCAATTATCAAACATTGGTAATGAAAAGTTTGGTCAGATTAACTTTAGATTTTTCGGCAAGCTAATTCAGTAAATTTGGCATTATAAACAATTCAAAAACGGTATACAGTTATCTTAATCAAAAAAAGTTTTGACTTAATAGCAACAGCAAAAAGACTTATAGATCCAGCATATTGTCTCAAAAAAAATATAATGTATGTAATTACCACCAATCCTATCCAAACAGTTTATGATAGCTTCACAGAAGGAAGATGCTGACACGTATAAATTGAAGGGATTCCCTATTCCACATCTATTCCGCGATTAATATTGTTTGGTTGCCTTAAGCTGCTTCAAAACGTTAAGAAACATATATGGCATAACTGTATTTTAAATTTCTAGTTATGCTACTCCTTGACTTCCTAGTTTTGAGTTATTGGGATAGAAAGCGAGGGAAGTATGTTTGAACAAGTAAACACAGTCCAGGCAGGTCGCTACATTGTCAGTGGAAATAGAACTGGGCAAGTAGCTGTTAGGGAAATGACATCTCATGAGGTAATTCGTACCTTTGGTATGGATGAAGAGATTGTTGTTAGAGAGGTATTTCTCCTTGATGGTGGTAGAACTATCGCCGCCTGCCAAAAAAACCATGCTGTTTTTTGGGATTTGGCTACAGGTGAAGAACTCCACCGTTTTTCTCAAAGGATTTATGGCTTTTCAAACGAGCAGACGAAATTCTTCACATACAAATATCCAGAAGGTATGTTCTTGTATTCCTATCCTTGTTTTCGACAAATCTGTACTTTGGCGAAGAAACGAATGCCGCCTGGACCTTTTCACTTTCTCTTTTCTCCAAATGATCGCTTTCTAATCGTTTGGTTCGCCGATGGATATCCCTCAAGCGATAAAAATTACCCAAGGAGGAATAACGTTCGGTCAGCGCTTGCTTGCACGAAGCTTTTCAACCTTGATACGTGTGAGGAAATTCAGGAGTTTTCGCACTTGAGAGCGCTTGGGCAAGGTAAGTTTTCTCCGGATTCAAGATTCTTTGACTTTAAAAGGACTAAGCGCTCCTTACCTGACAATAATTTGGTCATATTCTCATGGCGGTTCGACCTAACAACCTATGAGGTCAGAGAGCTTAGTCAATAGGTTGCTGTATATCCTTCTAGAAAAGACAAGAAAATCCCATGAAAGCATATGAACTGAACTTTGGCAAAATAATCCTAATTTAAATGGGACTGTGTAACGAGAGAATAACTTTGCGAAAAGTGGGCTTCATTCTTAGGTAAATTCAATTATCAAACATTGGTAATGAAAAGTTTGGTCAGACTAACTTTAGATTTTTCGGCAAGCTAATTCAGTAAATTTGGCATTCTCCCCAATTCAAAAACGGCATACATTTATCTTAATTAAAGAAAAGTCCTGACTTAATAGCAAGAGCAAAAAAGCGCGGAACTCAAGCATGTTGTATCAAAGAAAAATCCGAGTTATGTCTTTACCACCAATGCTATCTAAACAATTTATAATAGCTTCACAGAAAAAACATTTGTACAAAGATTTCAGAAAGAGTGACTACCCAACCTTTGAGAGAATATTGATGTTGCTGCCGAATTAGGAATTCGGCGAAGGGCTGAAAATATCTTTAACAGTCAGTACGGTAGTCTGCAACTTATCATCACTCTTTTTCTGGACAATGGTATTAAGCCATGTGCCGTTATTATGGACGGCGCATAACAGGAATGGAAATAAAGAGGGTAGCCAATATGACCTATGCGTGAATCGAATGAAAGCAACGCTGTTGAAGTAACTGGTATCCGCTTTGAAACAGTGGTATCCCAAAAGGTCTTGACTATTCCTGAAGCCAAGCGGGGTGTCTATACTCCTGTAGAGCTTGGTATTCGCATTACTAATAATACGCAAAGACCCTTTTACTTTTCATCCTATGTTTATTCGATGTTTCCAGAAATGATAGCACCAGATGGTCAAGTCATGGTAACAGGTTTGGACTCTGAAAGATTTAACCCACCTATTGAATCTGATTATGTGCTGGTAGTATCAGGAAAAGCAGTAACTCTTTCTTGTAATGCCTTTCTTTTTTGGATACAGAACCGGAAGAAAAAGCGTGACCGAAAGTTAACTTTGAACATCCCTTTTCCATATGAAGACATTTATAGTTTTTGCCCACTGTATCCAGGTACATATCAATTTCGGTTCAAGTATCGTGAATCTCGTGAAGGTATGGAGGATTTTTCTCATTTGATTGATCCAACAATATTACAAACAATATTACAAAATCTCTGGACTGGAGAGGTACTAACTCCACTTGTGGAGATTCGCTTAGTAGAGTCATAAATTAAAGTCAATTATGAAATGAAAGTTGACCATTGTATCTGATTTGAGTACGAAACTTGATAATTCTCTGAAACTTGATAACTACAAGAATAATGAAAAATGAGTAAACAACAATACAGGGGACGATGCGAGGGGAAATCTGGACTCAACCAAAAGTATTTGCTATCCTCCTCATCTGCATACTCAACTTCTTAATTCTGTGGGAGTTATCACAGCGTGGTATTAGCAAGCGCCCCTTACTAGGATGGGGTATGGATGGGTTTGGCGCAGCTTATCCAGAGGTACAATATCGTAAAACACTAGCAAAAGTCATTCGCTTGAGTGACTTTGATTTTCAGTACAAACATAAGAATGGGCAACTTCAAACGGCACAGCTACCTACAACCAAGGCACATAATCTCATTTTAGATACAACTTTATCCGTAGGTTTACTGGGGCTGCAACCCTACCTAACTTTGCTAGGATTTTGTCTGTGGCAGGTCATCAAATCGCCAATGAGGGGAATTGAGGCAGTCGCGATCGCTTACCTCGTTTTCACCTTTACGTGGTTTGAGTGCGCCCAGTTTACCCATCTGGCTTGGTGGTCGCTCAGTTTTTTTGAAATATCCCTACCAAGTGAAAAAATCACATCTTAACTTAGCTATAATCATTTGCTTACTGTGTCTGCTACTAGGCAATACATACTCAAAGCCAGAGTCGCAATGGACACAACCGGTGGAAGCTGAGTTTCAATTGCGTTCAAAGGACGTGGTGAAAACACTAGCAGGAAGTAACTACGGAACGACTGCCTTTGAGGGTGAAAAGAAATCTTATCCAAGAGCAATGATTGACTTTCTGGCAGGCAACCGCTCTAAAGCGATCGCTTTCCTTCAATCAGAAGATGCAGATGCTGATCGCAATGCCCACACATTGGGAATTGACTTTTACTCTGGCTTCACCCTTAAAGAGCAAGTTCGCAAATATTTCTACTTTGGTAAGTATCTTGACCGAGCTTATCGTCACCGGATGAAACAGGCGATGCAGATTTTGACAAAAGTAGATCCGCTCACACGCCACGAACTTACCCCTCGTCAGTTCTGGGCAAAATCAACAGACAACTGTGATACCTGGGTAGATTGTCGCAACACCGATAATTTGAAAGCGATGCGGGAAGTTGCTGTGTATTTATTTGCTGAAGAAACCGGGAATGAGGAGACACGCAAAATCTACAAACAGCGTATCAGCCGCAATATTGGTACTTTCTATCAAATAGGGCAAGGTGAGTGGGATTCGGAAAACTATTTGGGACACGCCATCACTACCTATGTAAATCTTTATGACTTTGCTCGCGATTCAGAGGTAAAAGCCCTTGCCAAAGCTGCACTCGATTGGTTTTTCACGAATGGCGCTATAAAATATTGGCGGGGTGGCTTTGGTGGACCATCTAAGCGCGATTACAGTCAAGGTAACTGCACTTGGTGTTCCCTTGCTACCCACTCTTTAGGATTGTACTTCGGTGATTCACCCATCTCAGATTCTACACCAGAACCCGACGAAGTACATCTAATTACCAGCAGTTACCGTCCTCCAGCAGCAGTGATAGCCTTGGCGCGGAAGCAATTCTTTAAACCAGTGGAACTGCTAAATTCCAAGCCTACTTATGAAAATTGGAAACCTGGTGGTTCTGATGCACCGCAGTTCTACGAAACTGTATATTTCGGTAATACCTTTCAACTGGGTACATTAGCTCAAGGTTCTGGTGGTGATTGGAACGGCTTTAAGATGATGGCGTTCAATTCCAAACGGGGTGTCGATTACTTTATTGCTGCAACGGGGACAGACCCTACGAAAATATCTACATCTTCAGTTGGTGGTGATAACATTGCTCAGTACCGGAATCTGGTCATCTGGCTTAATGATAAACCACTTGCACCATTTCAATTCTTTCTTCCCAAGTCTGTAGAGATAGAAACCATTAACGGTGTTACGTTCATTCGTTATGACTCGACATGGTTGGCAGTAACATCTATCAATTTGAAAGTAGAAGATATTAACGCAAAAGCGACAGAGAAAATCCTCGAACGCTACCCCGATGACCAAATTTTAACAGCAGTAGGATCAATTGAAGGTGTGAGTGGATTTGCTCTTGAAGTCGGTGAACAGGAAACTTACCGCAGCTGGGAGCAGTTCAAGCAATCCGTGCTAAAGAAGTCCCGCTTAAACCTGAACCAAATTAACAGTGGAGTGGTTGAGTATCAAGGGGTTTTGGGACTCGTGAAACTTCAATATCAGCGCTCGGACTTACCGAAGGTTTGGAGAAATCGGCAATATCATGATTGGCGCAATCACTTCGCCGTGTACCAGAATGCTGATGGTACTTTCTCGCCAGTTTATCTGGGATGGAAGTCAGGCAAGCTACTAGTTGAAGCTGGTGGACACAAGTTCCAAAGTCAACTCTAACGTGCGTATACGAAGCGCAAGTGGAAATAGGCGGTACTTGCGACTTGTTTATGCTCGTCCCGGTGCTTAAAGTAAATTAGGGGCATTAGTTAATCGTGTAGAGCAAACCTAGTCTTGAAGTTACCTTTTTTCCCTCATCATCCGGTGTAGTGACTGTGATTTGAATGTCGGTGTTCTCAATGTCAAATTATTTCTACACCTAGTCAAATTTTGAATTTAAGTAAGTGAGCGGAAATAAACCGAAAATGTTTTGTTGCTATTAAAAGCGCGAAGACAGCGCAACTACAAGCCAAGTTTAGAGATTTTACATTTCGTTATATAGTTGTAAATTTTCCCGCCACCTACTGAGAATTGCTGAGTTATTACTCAGCACTGATTAGGCGGTTTTGAAGAAACGAATAATTTCGCGAACGTGATCGAGAAATTGTCCATCGGTGGCAAGTTGAGCGATCGCTTGTCGTGCTTCTCTTGCCAAACGTTCGTGTTCTGTTTGATTGGTGGCACGTAATGCTTCTAAACTAGCGGCAAGACGAGCTGATTCAGTGCGTGTTTCTTGTAAGTAAAGTTGTTGATTTGCTGCTAATGAGTAGGCGTTTTCTGGGTTGAGTTGTTCTTCTAAACGCTTCACAGTTTCTTCAAGAGTGTTGAAGCGGTTACGGAGTTCGACAATATCTTCCCGAGGATATTTCCATTCTTGACGAATCATTGCTAATCGCGCATATAAATACTCGTAGGCACTTATAGCTGGGCGTAAAGCGGTTAATAACAAGGCTGCACCGGAACCGATGTAACCTACAGCACTAATACCAGTAGCGGAGAGGATGTAAAGACAAGCGGCTGAGAGTAAATGTAAGGCAATGGCAACGAGGAGCGATCGCTTTGCTAAAACTTTGACGTACTTCAGTTGTTTTTGATCTACGGAAATTCCTTTTTCAGTCGATTGTACTGCTTCTGCCAAGACTTCTTTTGCCTGAAAATGCACGTTCCATGGTACGGTGACAATGATCAACAGCCACTCAAAACTTGCACCCCCAATAACCCAGTCCAGAAAGTTGCCTGTAGGTATGTGAAACCATTGCAGTGTGCTAAACAAAAGCAATACCGAAACGACGATTCCAATAGTGGAACTAATAAATAAGTTAAAATACATTTTGCTTAATTTCTCATTTATGTGTAACTTCAATCATGTTCTGGGATTGAGATTCAGGCAGAAATCCTTGTGATGGTTTTCAAAGTTACACATAAATGTATGGGGATTGGGAAGTACCCATCCCCAAATCTTTATTGAATTAGATAGCTCCGCCAACCTGTAACATCTTCGCCGCGTTTTTCCGGAAGCAGCAACCGCCAAGTTTTTCCCTCTTTTTGAAGTTGCATGTAAACTTTAAAAGGTTTCCTTGGTTGCTTTAGACTACGTTTTGGTAGCTTGAAGATGAGATCGTAGGTTCCCGATACCTGAAAAGCTGGTAAATTTTGCAGCGATAGAGGTTTTTGCTCGGTAATTGATAGGTGATTAATTTTAAATCCCTGAAAATCTAAATCTAGCTGTTGGTTGAGTTGCTGTTGAGTCTGTTGCAACTCCAGCGCGATCGCATCATGCACTAATTGGCGAGTCGGTGCCAGAACACTGGTTGTACACCCTGTCAGTAGCCCTATAAAAATTAGTATAATAATTAGCCGTATCATTACTACTCCTCAGTATTAGCGTCTTCGTTTCCAAAGGCATAGTATAACGCTGTGTGTAAGTGCAACTATACTATGGCCAAAAGTCAGTATTGAGCTATCGTGCTGTCAGCGCACAAAGTAAATTGTGTAAACCTAATTTATTTACAAGGGAAACCGTAGGTTTAGACACTTGAGATCGGCTTTTGATAAATACCTTCCTTCTAAACACTCAAGCTACTTGAGGTAAAACAGTAGTGCAATTCCCGCGATCGCAATTGCGACACCGATAACTGCCCTCAAGCTCACTTTCTCACCTCTCCAAATAGCTATTGGGATAACAAACAATGGGCTAGTCTGCAAAAGGGTAGATGCAATCCCGACTGTGGTGAACTTAATTGCTGTTTGTTGCAACCATATTCCTAAATAAGTGCCAAAAAAGATAGCAAAGAAAGCTGCTGCAATAACTCGTCGCGAGCGCAACGTTTCTAGTTGAAAGCTCCTACGTCTATTTGGAAAGGATATCCAGACAACAATAATCAACACGCCTCCACATAAGCGCAACAATGCCGCCCATAACGGGCTGACATTACCATGTAAAAATGCTGCACGAGCAAGAACAGATCCTGTTGCAGTTGCGATCGCTGATAATAAACTAAAATTTAGTCCTTGCCATAAATCTATTACGGTGCCACTCGTATTGGAAGTGCGTTCAACTGCAACCCAAGCGACTCCGAAAATACTAAGCATGATACCACTCCAAGCAGCTATATTTAGCCGTTCTTGAAGAAAAACCAGTGCCAGTATTGCTGTTAGAGCTGGGGCAAGGGTTTCTATGAGCAAGGCACGACGTGCGCCTAAACAATTGATCGCGGCTAAGAAGGCTGTGTCGCCCAAGCCAATACCAACGATGCCGCTGAGAATGAGTAAACACAGAGGCAGGGGTGAGATGGCGATCAACAATTCGCCTTTGATCAAGATGGTTAGTAAAAGGAGGGCGATCGCAACTATTCCTTTCATTAAGTTAAGTTGTATTGGAGGGATACGTTCCCCCAAGCGGGCATATATTACTGACGCGATCGCCCACAAGCCGGCGCAGAGCAAAGCCGCTATTTCACCCCGAAAATCTACAACTTTATTAAAAATAGTGTCCAAGTCTTTTCAAAAAGTAATTTTACTTTAATAATTAAGCTAATTCCCTTTATAAACTTTAGCACTCAATGTACTGTACTGCTAATTTTTCTCCTCTTAATTCTAGCACTCAAAACAAATGAAGTGCTAATTTAGTTCGTCAAGGTTCATCTATTAGCGATTAAATATCGTTTATGACTGATAATACTCTTTCAGTTGACACAACTTAGCTATAAGGGAAGTTGCTAATAGAAGGATAGATGAATCTTAACTAAGAAACCCAGAATAATACAACCAATTAATAGCTTGGATGGGTAGGATGAAATATACTTTTGACATTGTCGGTGTGTCTCCTGTTTTGCAATTTTTTAATGACCAACAGCAGAGTTTACAAAAAGCACAACCTCAGGTGGTAGAATATGTGGGAACACATCAATGTACACTTGATGCGTTCATCAAATCTGTAGAACTAGTGCCACCAAAGATAGGTTGGGAGATGGATCAAGTTGTAAGCACAGTCATAAAGTTCTGGATGAACAATTCAGATAGTATTCACTATTGGAAATCCCGTTTGATTGATGCTGGTAGGGAAAATGTTATTGTGGCAAGGGTGGCGGATATTAAGGCTTTGCAAGCGGAATTTGAATCGTTACTGGGTAAGAATTAAAAGAAACACTTGCTGAAAGATTGATTTCTGAAGTCTAAAAGAGAAGTCAGACGCAATGCTGGCTTCTATCGAGGTGAGGAGTATTAATAGAGTAGGTGCAGCTAGGCACAGAAATTTGTTGATGTATCTTGACGATACAAAAATTATATGATATCTAGTAGGCAGCACCAATCATAATTGAAGACCGACGTTAGTTCATCCACACTTATAGATTCACTAACGTTCGTCACCGCACTCGTACTTTTTGACTTAATTATGCCACAGAATACGCATCATGATTCCGAGTTAAATAGCCAAACAGGAGCTTACAAAGCACGTCTAAATAGTTGGGCAGTTGCTCGTTTATTGCCCGACACTCAACGAGTTATTGTCGCTCGATTCCGCAGTCGCTCTGATGCAGACGGACGGTTGCAGCATTTACATCAAATGCTTCCTGATTCTCGCTTTGAGGTGATATTTGATTGTCAGCGAGATGAAACAGTGAACTGAATAAAAAGGCGATCGCGCTCTTTGAAGTGAGGGTGTGATGCTTTAAAAATACGAAGACTACTGTGATAAGAGTGAATATAGCTGAGAAGGGGAAAAAGCTCGCAATAAATGAGCCGCCATTCGCGAGTATTAACTCACGTCGTACCTAGTCATCAGCAAATTTCAGTTACATAAGCTCGTAGTCTTTTCTTCGGTAAAGGAATTAGCCAAATTTTGCACTCTGGACACTTAACAAAAATAGTTTTGGGATTTGTGATCATTCCCAATGCAATACTGTTCGGTTAAGGAATTTATTCGTTAAGGCAGGCTGTTCTTGAGCAAGGGGGAAGAACTAATTTTCCACTGACTCTTTCCTCCCCTGCCTAAGAACTGCTTATCCGAACTGTATTGATTCCCAATGCACTCTTTGTCTGGTACAACGACTTGGCTCATGAGAATAGACTTCCATTAGTAGACAAGGTTTTCATTAAGTGCTTGACGGAGAAATTCCCAAGTTTCTGTCTGTTCTTGTTGATTCCCCTCTTCTATCCATTGGTTATTCTGTTGACTCAAGGCTTTATGCTGCTGAGTGAGTTGCTCAACTTCCAGTATGTCTAGTGTAGTTTTTTGCTCCAAAGCCTGTAATAATTCTGATTTCCGGGTGACACTTTCACGAAAAAGGCGTATGATCTGAAGTAAATTAGACCATTCGTCTCTGGGTGTTTGTTCAATCTCTTGGAGGAACTCAGTTATCGATACTTCTGAAAAACATCTATCTCCATCATTCTGAGACTGATTGCTGACTACACTTTGCTCAGACATAATAGGTAATCTCTCTTCCCTAATTTTTCTTCTACTCTAACAGCTGCTTATGGCTAATCAAAGAGTACTAATCTGTCTTACCTTTTCAAATCCCAGTTTCCGCGCAACTCGCTCCAATTCACACTTATTTAGCTGGCATTAGCAATTACCAAATTGACATCTTCAGGCAGAGAGTGCCCTTCGTGTGCATACTTGTCTTGAATTATTTAAAAAACATAGATGAGTTCAACACTAGCCTCATCCGGTGTTTCCCTCTAAGCGTAATAACAAAGAATTGTTAGAGGATGTTTGAAAAGTCCTCAAACGTGTGTTTCACTACCTTGCCTACCGAGAAACTGCTACGAAAGAATCGGAGTTTCGGGATTTGAAACCGCGTCTCTGAGTTACACTTGAGGCTCAAGTCAACCCTTTTCAAACAACCTCTTAGGACATAAGCAACAAAAGTGCTATTATCATTAAGACGGATAACAATAGTGTAGTCTTGCAAAGATTTTATCAGGAAAGCCCAAAGTGTAGCTTGCTCTTCAGTGTAGAAGCTAGATTTAATTTCTTGGAAAAAGCTGTGGGTAGATATTGTGTATTCACTTCCCTGAAAAAGGGATGGGAGTTAAAACTTTTGTGAGATGGTGAGAGTAAGATCGCATTTTATAGATTTTTTAGTAATCCAAATTAAGCTCTAACTGTGTTTCCTTACTCTTAAGAGTTGTTCGCTTGGTAAGTTTCCCATCAGTTTCAAGCTTCTTAGCAGCATTATAAATAATTTTTTTGACAGATGCAGGTGATAAGTCACCACCTTTACAACTGCGAAATACTGAAGTATCTAATCCTGCATTTCCACGAAGAGATTGTATTTCTTGCCACACTGACTCTGGTACTACTTTATCAAACACCATTATTTGCCTTAATGTTTAAAAATCGCTCTTATTGCGCTTGCAGACTTAATTTTACTGTGTTCT
>JAQYWO010000283.1 GCA_029379215.1 Rhizonema sp. PD37 | reverse complement strand
CCCTCCCACGTAGTTATGGAATTGACATTCAAATTTCCAGGTGCAAGATGTGAGAATTAGCGTTTCCCTCGCTTTAACGATTCTTACCTTTACGAATTGGATTACATTTCCTATCCTATTGGTGCTGAGTGCTCTTAATGGTTTGCTTAAGGGATTAGATATGCCTGTGCGTCATACAATCGTCACTGAAACCGTAGATGATCGCGCTGATTGGAGTAATGCGATTGCCTTGAATTCAGTGATGTTAAGTTCCTCTTTAGTATTGGGACCTGCAATGGGCGGGATTTTGATTGCTACGCTAGGGGTGAAATATTGTTTTCTCTACGATACCCTCAGCTATATCCCTGCTATCTTTACTCTGCTAGCGATGCAGCTTAAAGTTAGACCCATGCAAACCCTTACGAACCTTAAGGATACTTGGCAAAAATTACGGGAGGGCTTTGAATATGTCTCTAAATTCCAGCCGATTAGAGCAATTTTATTAGTATTGGCGTTACAGGGTTTAGTTAGGACGTCTCATGTTGCGCTCATGCCCGTCTTCGCGGCTAAGATTTTAAATGGAGATGCAACTACGATGGCTCACCTCAGCACCTCAGCGCCGATTGGATCATTGCTTGCTTGTTTGTATCTGAGTCTCAGGCGAGGGATTGCAGGCTTAGAGCGTTTGATTGTCGTCGCTCAAGTCTTGATCGGGATGAGTTTGATCTCCTTCTCACTATCGCGTCAAGTTGGGCTGTCCATAATCATACTGGTGTTTACAGGTTGCTTTACCATCCTAGAGATCACGAGTAGTAATATGATTATCCAAACCTTAGTTGCTGAGGACAAGCGCGGACGGGTAATGAGTTTTTATGCCCTAGCAATGGTAGGTACAATGCCCTTTGGGAATTTATTAGCTGGAACTTTGGCTGATAATTTTGGTGCGACTAATGCCTTAATTGTCTGTGGTAGTGTGAGTATCTTAGGTGCGCTATGGTTTTCTGCACAATTGCCAGCAGTGAGCCGTTGGATTCCTCGATAAACAAGTCGCTTGAGAGTGCATGTCTTCCACACCAAGTACCATTTGCTATCACAGTATAAATCGTGATTTATCAATTCATATCATGTCCGCCAATCACTTATAAATAAAAAATAGGTTCGTAGTTGATCGAAGAGCGCTTTATGAGCAAAGAAAGGCAGAGGGCATTCATGAAAATTCAAGTAAAGAAAACTAGTTCCTCCGCCTGAAGCCCCCGAATTAAATTCGGGGGTGTTGACCGTTTCTAGGAGTATGCTCGTGGCGCTATTGCACTGTTTGTTTTGGTCGCCCTGTGGACGTTCCCTCTGAGCGCACAACGATAAACTTCTAACTTTTCTTAGCAGTATTGACGGTACGCAGAACTTTGGCAAAAATGGCGTTATCGTTAAAAAACTTTGCCTGAATAGTATTCCAACCACCATAATCATTAGCTGTTGCCAAATTTTTGACTTGAGGATATTTATCAACAAACTCTTTTTGTCGTGCTACATCCTGATTAATTGGTCGATATCCAGTTTGAGCAAATATTTGTTGAGCTTTCGGAGTGTACAAATACTGGATAAATGCTTCTGCGACTTCACGAGTACCATGCTTGTTTACATTTTTATCAACAATAGCAACTGGGTTATCAATCGAGATATTGACATCAGGAACAACGAATGGAAGTTTTTCACCATTTAAACCTTTCAACAACACTTCGTTTTCGTATGTAATTAGAGCATCCCCTTTACCTCCTTTGAAAAAAGTATTAGTTGCGTCACGAGCACTTTCAGGTAAGATAGGAACATTTTTATAGACATTAGTGACAAATTCTAATGCTTTGGACTCATTTCCTCCGGCTTTTATTGCTGCATTCCATAACGCCAGAAAGTTCCAGCGTGCACTACCTGATGTAATTGGGTTCGGTGTAATCACAGTGATCCCATTTTTTGTTAGATCTGTCCATGTTTTGATACCTTTGGGATTACCTTTACGGGTTATAATTGCGGCTACAGACTTGCTGACGATACTTCCATTAGGAAACTCTTTCTCCCAACCTGGTTGAATCAATCCTGCTCGCTCAATCTTTTGAATATCTGGAGCAAGGGATAAATGTACTACATCAGCTTCTCCTCCTCCTTCAATGACCGTAAGAGCTTGAGCGCTTGAACCACCATAACTCTGTTTAAAAGTGACATTTTGGTTATGCTCTTTTTTCCACTTTTCTACAAATTGGGGAATGATTTTATCATGAGCAGCTTTGGTAACAGAGAATGAAACAAGGTTAAGTTCAATACTCTTCTGTTGAGCAATAAGACTGGCATTATTTCCTGAATGAGTCGTATTTGAGGTAGAACTACTGGTAGCGTAAACAGCATATGCCATACTTAAGCTGATACCCAGAAAGAATAAAACTATAAAAGTTTTGAAAAACTTAAGTTTTAATCTACCTTTTGGCAATTGCTTAAACAACTGTCCTATTATCCGTAAAACTGAAAAAGGAATCGCTGTCGAATTATGATTTGGGGTCAGATGCCTACTCACTACACTCCTCCTATTGAAAGCCGTATTAATGCACTACACTTCGACAAGAATTACTTGAGTAATTCTTGTACGGTATTTTTCTCAAACTACCGTACTTAATTGCATAATACAACTAAGTGGAGGATTAGAGAAATTGTAGAGCTTTTGTACTACCATCCATTTCTCGTACTCGCATTCATCCCCTGCTTCACCGATGTAGTTGTGGCTTTCAAGGGTAGGTAATTAAAAATCAGGCAGTAGAGCCTCAAGTATCAGGATAAGGATGTACACACGGGAGTGGACAGCTGCGGCGATGCCCGCACCTGAGCGCCCTACACCTGCCCACACACGTGGGTGGGGTTACAACTAAACATTGGCAGTGCTTTTAAGAGCTAATGCTGCCCACCTTTCTTGCAGAGTCGAGGTTTATTATCTCTGATTCAGCTATGCTATATCTACTCCTAGCTGGCAAACTTTTGTGCTTCCGGTACTGTTGCTTGCATGGAGAAACGAGTGGAGAATTCATCGTACCAATCAGCAAGTCTCAAATAAGTAATTATAAACCTGTTACTAACATGCTCGCGCTTATTTACCCCTTGTAGAAACGCGAGAATATCCGATAACACTACTCATCATCCGCTCTTCAAAAATATACTTAAAAACGAGAGAACAGTCTGGTAATTGTCGCTGATAAATTATCAGAGAATTTTCTGTACCATAATCAGATCCAACCTTCTTTCAAATTTCCAACCTACTTCTTTAAGATGACCAACCTGAATGAAGCCCAGTTGTTCATGAAGATTTAGGCTCGGAATATTATCAGCATCAATGCCACCGATCATCATATGGTATCCGGCATTCTTGGCATGTTGTAGAAGCGAAGTCATGAGAATTCGGGCAAGACCTCTGCAACGAAAATTTTGATGGACATAAACGGAATGTTCAACCGTGTAGCAGTATCCCGGCCTCGCCCGGAAGGAACCATATGAACTAAAACCGACAACGTTATTCTTGATGATACCAACCAGAATCGGATAGCCTCCCTCTTGCTTGCTTTGAAACCAGGTTAGTTGTTCTGGGAGGGAGCGAGGATTATAATCATAGGTGGCTGTCGTATGGAGAACAGCATCGTTATAGATAGCAAGCAGCGCTTCTATATCGCCTATCATTGCAGGTCGAATATAAACTGTCTCACCCTCTTTATCAATCTCCGTTAGTTCCATATCGTAAGCAACTTCGTCACCCTGCCTGCTTTATACCCAATAATCTTATACTACTTAACCTTGGCAAGGCTTTACCCATCGCGCATCAGTAGAAGCAATAATAGCATATATTAACTTTCTTTTCGGGTTTTTAAATACAGTAAGCCTATTGACTTATAGTATTTTTGATCAAGGTTTGTTAGCCGAAAGTGGCATCAAGCTTTAGTCATGTCTGTGTTAAGCAAGTTGTCAATGTTCATCTGGCAGATTAAGAAATCACCCGCAGCCAAGAGGGACATAGCGACTCCAGCCCTAGCGATCGCAAATAGTGGTCTGGGGCTGTCTGTGTTGGAAATTTACGCTCTTTGTGTTTACTAGGAGACAAGTTCATTGAACAGAAGACGCAAGATACCTTTCATTTACCGAGTAAAGCAGCAAAACGCTCTGCTGCTTAGGCGTTTAGGATTGCCTGCGCTCGCGGTGTTACTCATAGCTGCAATAATAATTGTCACAATAAATAGCACTTCAGCACAGACCGACTCAACAACACAAGCCTATGCAGGTTTCCAAGGCAAAATTGGCAGAACGTTAGCTGACTCAACTCCCTACTGGCCCCAACCAAAGGTAGCCTCACAGGGGTCACTCAATCAACACCCAGCAGGTCCACCCAACATTGTCGCTACTACAGCACCAGCCGGAGCGCCAAACATCATTGTCTTTCTGATCGATGATATGGGCTATTCAGATTTGGGACCTTATGGCTCGGAAATTAATACGCCAAACATCGACACATTAGCAGCCAATGGACTACGATTCCGCAACTTCACGACTCATCAGCTTTGTTCTCCTACCAGAGCCGCCTTGCTAACCGGATTGAACGCCCACTCTGCTGGTGTAGGTTGGGTTGCCGAAGGAAACCCTGGTTTTCCAGGTTACGCCGGAGAAATTCAGGATAATGTTGTCACTTTGGCGGAAAATCTACGTAGTAACGGCTATGCCACTCTGGTAACGGGAAAATGGCATTTAACTCAGGTTTACGATAGAACCACTACTGCTTCATTAAGTTCCTGGCCATTACAACGCGGGTTTGATCGCTTCTTCGGTTTCTTAGACGGATTAGAACATCCACAGAAACCACATATTCTGTACGAAGGTAATCGCACAATTCCAGTTGATCGATATCCCGAAGATTTCTTAACCACCGATTACTGGGCAGATAGAGCGCTTGACTTGCTTAAGCAAACCAAAGCTACTAATCCAGACAAACCATTCTTCTTATACTTTGCGAACAATGCTGTTCATTCTCCATTAAATGTTCATCCAGAAGATTTAGCTAAGTACAAAGGTAAGTATGATGCCGGATGGGATGTAGTGCGCCAACAGCGTTACCAGCGCCAGCTATTATCAGGTATTATTCCCGCTAGTACCAAACTGCCACCGCCAAATCCAGGTGTTAAAGCTTGGGATGATTTATCTGCTACAGACAAAGAGCTATTCGCCCGCTATCAAGAAGCCTATGCTGCCTTTGTTGATAATCTAGACCAGAACTTTGGGAAATTGTATCAATATCTGAAAGAAACTGGGCAACTGGAAAATACCATCATCATCGTTACTTCTGATAACGGCGGTTCAGGGGAAGGTGGGTCAGATGGTACCTCGAATGTAGCGAGACATTATTCCGGCGGTTTGCCTGAAGATAAAGATTTGGACTTAAGTCGCTTAGATTTGATTGGTGGTCCTCAAACTGCGCCTCACTATCCGAGCGGTTGGGCGACAGCATCTAATACACCATTAAGGCTGTATAAGTCTAACACTAATGGAGGTGGCAGACGTAATCCATTAATTGTTTCCTGGCCTGCTGGGATTCAGGATAAGGGTGCGATCCGGACTCAATTTACTCACATAACTGACATTACACCCACTTTGCTAGAGATTGTAGGAATTAAGCATCCAGATACCTTCAAAGGTAAGGCAATAAAACCGCTAGAAGGCACCAGCTTTGCCTATCTCTTAAACAATGCCAATGCACCTGAACAGCGGACTGAGCAATACTACGAGAATCAAGGTAACAGAGGTTACTACAAAGATGGTTGGTATAGTCTAACAGAACATCAAGTAGGTACACCGTTCAGTGACTCAGAGTGGCAGTTATACAACCTGAAAGAAGATTATTCGGAAACAAACAATCTGGCTTCTCAGTATCCTGATAAAGTCAAGGAACTGGCAGCAGCCTTCGATCAAGCAGCCTTCCAGTACCAGGTTTATCCACTGATTGAAGGACCTGGACATGGAGTCGTACCACCATTTGTCAAGGATAAGATTGGACCGAAGACGTTCAATCCTGGTAGCACAGTTTTGGAACCAGACATTCTGCCCCTGGTAAGCGATCGCGATTACACCATTCAGGCCAACGTCCAGTACCAGGAGGGAGATCGAGGCGTGATTCTAGCTCACGGTGGTCAAGAAGCTGGCTACATATTTTACATCGAAAATGGTGAGCTAGCCTATGAATACAACAGCTATGGTCGGTTGATTAAGTTCCCAAGAGTCAAGCTTCAACCAGGTGAACTTAACATTGAGCTTGATTTCAATGCTACTGGCAAGCGTCAAGGCTCTGGTACTCTCTTAGTCAATGGGCAGGAAGTAGCAGCCGGGGAGTTGGGGCTAACGTTTTCGGGTTTTCCCTACGAAGGATTAGATATTGGTAAGGATGCTCGTAGCCCAGTGTCCTGGGATATCTATCAGAAATATGGTGTATTTCCCTACACAGACAAAATTAAACAGGTCACTTATACTCCGGGATCGCCAGCCCCAACTTCATAGTATTAAATGACAGTCCTACCAAGAAATGGTAATGCGATCGCTTAAATACTCTCAACCGAATGGCACGCTCGATAAGCCGACGCAGGGACGCACAGGACGCGGGGGCACTCTTAATTAAACTTCATTCAAAAATATCTCCGCGTCCCTTTTTCTTCCCCTCTCCGCGTCAGTCTCAACCCTTAACAAGCATGCTATCCTACTCTCAACCCCTTTTCCCGACTTCTGTCATTCGTATATTAATGGCATTGGTATTGGTAGTCATTTTGGTTTCAACCTTAGTTGCTTATCCTCCTCGTGCTTCTGCTCTGAACCAGATATCGCCACCTGAGGCAACACCATCTAGCATGGTTTGGATTCCCAAAGGCAAATTCTGGATGGGAAACGCCGAATTTTCAGATGCTCTACCTATTCATCAGGTAGAAATAGATGGCTTCTGGATGGATAAAACTGAGGTGACAAATGCTCAGTTTACTCGCTTTGTCCAGGCAAAAAATTATGTTACGTATGCCGAAGAGGCTCACGACGGTTTACCTGCTGGTTCTTTCGTCTTCATTCCTCTAGCTGAAGAAGAGCAGAGCAATAGCTGGTGGACATTCGTTAAAGAAGCTGACTGGCGTCATCCGCATGGACGCAACAGCAGTATCGAAAATCAGGAAACTCACCCAGTTGTCCACGTCAACTGGCATGATGCTGTAGCTTATTGTGAGTGGGCGGGCTCGCGACTACCCACAGAAGCGGAATGGGAATATGCCTCACGCGGAGGTTTAGACCGTAAGCGTTACCCTTGTGGCAATAATTTGCTACCAACTAGTCAGTGGCAGGTTAACATTTGGCAAGGACTGTTCCCGCAAGCAAACAAAGTAGAAGATGGCTTCAGAGGGACTTCCCCAGTAGCATCATTCCCTGCCAATAACTACGGTTTATATGATATGTCGGGCAACGTGTGGGAGTGGATTGCTGACTGGTATCGACCAGACTACTACAGTATCAGCCCACAGCAAAATCCTCCAGGAGTAAGCCAACAAGACAGCTTCGATCCATATGAACCTGGTGTTGCTAAACGGGTACAGCGTGGCGGCTCCTTTTTGTGCAGCGACCATTATTGCAGTCGTTATCGTCTCGGCTCGCGCGGTAAGGGTGAGCCAGTCAGTGCCGCTCTGCACGTTGGCTTCCGCTGTGTCAAATCTAATTGAATTAAACTCCTACCGATAGATAAGTGAGTAGACGCGATTAAACCGCAATTACTCAGTGTCCGAAACAATGCCCAAGTTATCCTGAAGGCAGTTGAGGCAGATCCAGAATTTGGGCTTGCCAATGCTCATCCAGCAGCTTTTTATTTATTTTCTTTAGTTAACCTATGAAACTTATATTACCTGTAGAAGTTGCTGAGGAACTCATACCTCATTTACCTTCTGATACAGCAGTTGTACGAGTGAATAGTGAAGGCAATCTAGACGGCGATGCTACTGATGCTGAAATTTATTTTAGTTGGTTTTTTCTCAAGCCTAATATCTTACATAAAGTCTTGGCAGCAGCGCCTCAGCTACGTTGGCATCATGCACCCAACGCGGGTGTCAATCACATCCTCACACCCATTTATTTAGAACGCAATCTTATCCTGACCAATGGTGCGGGAGTACACGCTATTCCTATTGCTGAATTTGTCATTACTTATATGCTAGCTTATGCCAAGAAGTTACACCAACTGTATACTTTTCAGGCAGAACATAGCTGGCAAAGAGGTTTTCAAACCCAAGATTTGTGGGATGCTACGCTGTTAATTATTGGTGCAGGTAGTATTGGACAAGAAATTGCTGCCCGTGCTAAACCCTTTGGAATGCGAATTTATGGAAGTCGCCGTCACCCCGAACCTTTACCCAACTTTGATAAAGTCGTGGGTGCAAATGAATGGCGATCGCTCCTCTCGGAAGCACACTATGTCGTCATTGCTACACCTCTTACTCAAGAGACTAAGGGGCTGATCGATGCAGAAGTACTGCACTCAATGCGTCACGATGCCTATCTCATCAATATTGCTCGTGGTGCAGTTGTCGATGAACCCGCTTTGTTGGAAGCACTGAAAGAAAACCAGATTGCAGGTGCCGCTTTAGACACGCTTTTTACAGAACCGCTTCCGCCAGAAAGTCCATTTTGGTCCCTTAATAATGTTTTTGTTACGCCCCATTGTTCCGGTCATTCCCCAAGAGTGAAAGAGCGTTCTTTAGCTCTTTTTCTCGACAATTTGACACGCTATCGTCACAATCAGCCTTTACGTAATGTCGTCGATAAAAACGCTGGCTACTAAACAATTCAGATTTTAAATGAGTGGGAATTAATTACTCAATTGAACAAACTCCGCGAGCTTGATGCTCGCGGAGTTATGCCGAGAGGTGTCAATGTCTAGCCTCCAGGTTTGACTGTAAAATGGGGAATAATTTGCATACTTGTAATTAGATTATCATATTAATGAGTTCAGCAAACCTCTGATGATGCTATTTCTATGCGATTTCCAGCAGGATCGCGCAGAAAGAAGCGATTTATTCCTGGTGCTGCTTGGCGATCGCCAAGTATTTCTACTCCATATTCTTGTAAGTGTTGCTTGAAAGCTTCTAAATCACGTACTAAGTAGCAAATGTGTCGCCTAGAAGTTGCGTTAATTGGGTTTTTCTCTACACTAAGGTGAACCTGAATATCACCCAGAACATACCAAGCACCTCCATTAGCCTTATTTGCTTCTGGTTTGTCTATTTCAGTAAGTCCCAAAACTTTGCTGTAGAAAAATAGCATTGCATCTTCTTCCTCGGGAGAAGATGTGACTTGAATATGAGCGATCACATCCAACCACATGATGACTGACTCCATTTTTTAAGCAATTGTTTCACTCAAACTTAGCTTTTTGATGCTCATTGACTTCTGTCAAAACTTTTTCAAAAACAAAGGCATCAACCCAAACATCCGAATTAAAAATGAGTTCTCCCACCATCTGATATCCTCGACTTTCATAAAAAGACAAGAGCTTTTGGTGAGTTTTCACAGCATCCAATCGCACAGCATAATGTCCCTGACGGAATGCTAGTTTTTCAATAGCTGACAAACACCATGTTCCCAGTCCTTGTCCTTGTTGTTCTGGCAGTACAGCTAATTTATGTATATACACTACTGGTACATTTGAAACTTGCCAATTGATGTTTCCAAACTTAATATAGCTAAGAGGTTCTGTTAATGCAAACTCTAAGGTGAAAGTACCCACTAAATTTTCGCCAACTTTGAGTGCATAAACTTCTAGCTCTTCTGCATCTTTAAGCATACTTTTAAGGGGATAGATAGGACGCATCCAATGAGTTAAACCAAATCTTGCTTGCAAATCTACTCCACAAGTGATCAGAATTTGGTGTAAAGACGGAATATCAACAGCACTGACGCTTCGCGATGGTAGGTTGCATTGTAGCTATTCAGGATTGCTGTATTCTAGATAAAGTCAAAAAAGATATCTACTAGAAAAAACTCTTTCAACTTTTTAATTAACTTGTGAAATTCAACCCATTTCTAAATATATAGGCTCTAATACCTTTTTCATTTTAGACAATTTTATAGTAAAAAAGTAAGCTCTTATAAGGCAATAAAGATTTCTAAGCAATAAAGTATTAGCAACTCCAATTTGACCTGTCAAACCACAAAAAAATAAATTACCAAGCGCTCATTTGAGCCAGTGCTACAGGAGGGTAACTCTCCCTAGGCAACTGGCGCTCCCGTTGGGCGTCGCGTCTCTACACGTCTGAAATTTTCACTAACAACCCTCAACCAAACCCTATTAAGAAGTAGTGTACATTAAGTGGCTATCTGTGAAATAGGGGTGTACTTCACTAAAACTTCTGCAAATTGATAAACTTACTGTAGTATAAGAGATAGCGTGAGAAATCTCAACCCACCACAAAGATGACAAACACAGCAACAGATACAGCAATTCGCACAGATCATGTCAAGGTTTCTAATGGCGACTTGCTCTTAGATGCTTACTTGGCGAAACCTAACGGTGAGGGACTTTTCCCAGCAATCATTGTAGTTCAGGAAATTTTTGGGGTGAACATTCACATCCGGGAAGTAACGGGGAGGTTAGCTCAGGAGGGTTATGTAGCAATTGCGCCTGCAATTTTTCAGCGCATTGCTCCCGGTTTTGAGGCTGGATACAACCTAGAAGATATCCACATTGGCATAAAATATAAAGAACAGACCAAAGCAGATGAGTTATTGAGCGATATTCAAGCAACGATCGCCTATCTTAAAACTCTGCCAAAAGTGAATAATGATGCGATCGGTTCTATTGGTTTCTGCTTTGGCGGACATGTTGTCTATTTAGCAGCAATCCTACCTGAAATCAAAGCAACAGCTTCCTTCTACGGTGGCGGTATCACCAACTCTACTCCTGGTGGTGGTGCGCCTACCATTACTCACACCCCACATATTAAGGGTACTCTCTACGCCTTCTTTGGCACTCAAGACGCAGGAATCCCCCAAGAACAAACACAGCAAATCGAAGCAGAATTAGAGAAATACCAGATTCCTCACAAAGTCTTTCGTTATCGTGCTGAACATGGTTTTTTCTGCAACCATCGCGGTAGTTACAATCCAGAAGCTGCTGCTGATGCTTGGTTGAAAGTTAAGGAACTGTTTCAAAAGCAATTTCAAACAGCACAAATATAGCAACCGCCAAGGCGGTTAAGACGCAAATTGCAAAACATCCTCAATTGCA
>JAQYWO010000028.1 GCA_029379215.1 Rhizonema sp. PD37 | reverse complement strand
TTTTGTTTTATCTTTTTATAAACAAGATTACTAATAATTTTTTTAAATTCACTATCTTCTTCGGT
The DNA here is from genome assembly GCA_029379215.1 of Rhizonema sp. PD37. Lineage (GTDB taxonomy): Bacteria > Cyanobacteriota > Cyanobacteriia > Cyanobacteriales > Nostocaceae > Rhizonema. The sequence continues at coordinate 49,241 of JAQYWO010000028.1, read as the reverse complement.
CAAAAATACTATTTTTACTTTACAGAGTGACCAGATATCATTAGTAAAATCTTGTATATTTTCGGATTTATTAGAAATGTAGATAGTCGCGTCATCTGGAAGCTGAAGTTTTCTACACCAAGACTGGACTGCAGAAAATACAATATCCTCAGGATTGTTATTAGTTTTTTTGACTAATTGTAACACTTCATTATAAATTTCGTCCAAGGTTTTATTGAAGTAGTTAGAGGAAATCATGCTGCTTTAGAAATGTATGATGTGCGGGCTTGTTCTTCTAGCTTCTGACAAAGTTCTGTTGCTAATACTTTCTGAGCTTCAATTTCATTCCAATGTTGCATTTCACTTGCAAAGTTTTCCTCAATGATTACTAATTGCTCTTGAAGTGAGCGTTCTGCCAAGTTGATAACATCATCAACCGATGTATCAAATACGCGGCTAGCACTCTCCAAATAAGCAGTAAGCCAGGAGTTAATAATATCCCATAAATCTTGTTTACGTTTCTTAACTCCTTCTGTCCATTGTTGAGCCATCGTATCTGCATTTGGAAGTAAAAGTTCTCGATATTTCACATCCCCTATTTCATCTTCGTATTCAGTTTTTTTAACCTCTTTTTTATCGAAGCAGCTTCCTTCTCTGGAAGTTTTGATTACGGGTTTCTTGCCAATAACTTCCTGTTGTGTTTTATGATTTTGCTTAATGCTAGTAGGAAGTTCAAACAACTTGTCAGGTAAAACAATATGATTTGAAAAAACATTTTTCTTAAAATCAGTGATGATTACTTGGTCAAGCTTAAGTGATGGCAGTTCTTGGTAACAGAGAAAACTAAGTTTGTTTTCTTGGTCTTTGATTAACAATTCCAGTGCTTTTTCAAATTTATGTACATTTGCCTGAAGTATGAATTCTGCTCGAACTGTTAGTGATTGCCGCATTGCTTGGTAAAGTGCGCGAACTGCACGCTCTGCGTGTTCAAGCTCTCTTATACCTTCTTTATCATCTTCACGTACACGCCTTAGTAAATAACCAGAATTATCAGTAAAATTGTTTAGTTTACGACTTACTAAGTCGTATGCTCTAGCAATATCATTTGCTATTACAGGAGTAATAATTGTACTCAAATTTTCCTCAAGCTCATAGGCACTTTGATTTCTCTTCAACGCGTTTCTTACAGGTACAATAAGTACCAGATTCAAATCTCCTTCCGCTTCACTAACTGCTTCTGAAAGTGCTTGGAAACCTTGTTCGTAACCTTCTTTTTGTAACTGTTGTAATAAACGACTGATCACTACTGGGTCATTTGTCTTGAAGTCGTTGATCATTCTTTGTATTTGAGAACGAAATTTTTCACGGCAATTTTTAGCAGCCTCATGCAATATTCGGCGACTCTCCTGAATTTTTGCTTGTTGTGCCTCAATTTCTTCTTTATGCTCTATTTTTCTAATACTGGCAACAGCATCAATGGCGGTTTCTAAAGCGTTGTAGTTCTCAAAAACCTCAATTAAAGCTGGTAGTAATACAAGTTCTGGAAAAGCTTCTTGAACGCGACTACGCAGGCGGCTCCATAAATTCTTACCTCCACTCCACTCAAGAGCATACAGAATAAGTTTCCGCATGCTATCATCGCTAATGTTGTCACCGTCGTCTACGGTATCTTCCACATGGCGAAACCAACGCCGTAATTCTTTGTCATCACTTATGTGCTGTTTAATTGTTCCTGCACAGTCGGTGAACATTGCCTTTAGTAGTTTCAAACGTGTATGTTGCTCAACTGATGATGCTTGATTTAAAGACAGTGATCCCCAAGCACATTGAGCATAGTAGAGAAGCCTTGCGTTGAAAGGCAAAATATCTGGTGCGTCTTTTAAAGAAAGTACCTCTATAATTTCTTGCTGAAGTTTTGCAATACGGTTTGAAATTGGGATGTCATCAGCACCGCGCTGGTCTACTCTGTTCAGGATGAAAATCATTGAATCAGTGCGACCTTGCAGGTACTCTACAACTCGTTTTAGCTCTTCTAGCAAACGTTTTCTGTGTTTGTCATCTACCTGCATATAGTCAAGAGCAACCAAACTAAAAGCTTTGTGAACCTTTTCCTGGATAACTTTTAAATTGTCACGATCTTGAACCGACTTTAGACCTGGTAAATCAATCAACTCAACTCCTACTCCAAAGGGCAGTCCAAGTAGGCTTTGCTCAGACGCAGGTAGAAGTGGAACAAACGCAGTCATTCGTGGAGCGATACAATCTCTTTTCTCGCGAGTATCATGATAAGGGCGCATCACTCCGTCACGGATTCGCTCATATATAGCTTCATCACTCAAGTCTGACCAAACACCAGTTTCCCAAGTTGCCCCTTCTGTTTCTTCCACTACTAACTTGCGCTCGGAAGCATGGCGAAGGGTTAAAACACCCGCGCTCATCTCACCTGCTTCTATAGGAGCAATTTTGCTACCAATTAAGGCGTTGACGATAGTTGACTTGCCAGAAGATGTTGTACCAATCGTTGCGATAGATAAACTTGGAGTCTCTAACCTATTTACAGCTTCTCGATGCGCTTGACAAAAGTCATCAAGCCGTTTCGTGATACTTATATCATTGAACACATTTGGATAAGTTGCTACTAGGTTTTCAACACCCTCACCAAGTTCTCTTATTTGGCTGCGAGTATTACGCAAGATTGTTTCAACATCAATAGTCATATATGTCCACAAAAAAATGCACAGGACTAATAGAGCTATATATATAGTTCCCAAAAATTATTCAAAAATTACACAATTGCCATAACGGAGCTTGTCCTTCCTGCCTACAACCACTACACACCCTAGGATTTACACGTTGACAGAAATCATCATACGCTTGCAGTACAGATTTTCCATTTCTGATAAATGTAGGCAGTGCCTATAGGATCTCGAATATCCGCTTGATGCTATTGCGCTGCCCACCCTACGCCTGCTAGACCAAATTAAGAAGTATGAATAAAGGCTATATTTTTATGACACTTTGTTAATATCCCTCTTCGATTTGGGGGTATTGAATTTAAGCTCAGTTGCTTGGTAACGTACAGGCGAACGGCATTGTATGTATTATACTTGTAATCTTGTGTTGCTAGACGGTAAAATCTATGACCCCTCAATTTGAATATAGCCTGATCGCAAATTCAGAGGATGTTCAGCAGCTTGGGAATATCATCGACCAGTGTTTTATTGGGGAAGGGGACTACGAATTATATATCAACCGTATTGGTAGAGAAAACTTCCGTATTATCCGTGAGGGTAGACAAGTTGTTGGTGGCCTGGCAATGATCTCGATGGGGCAGTGGTGGGGAGGTGAGCGTGTACCGATGACAGGTATTGCGTCGGTTGGTATTGCTCCGGAATATCGCTTAACAGGAGCAGCGATCGCCCTGATGCAGCAAGCCGTCAAGGAACTCCATACCAAGGGTGTACCCATCTCCGTTCTTTATCCAGCTACTCAACGTTTGTACCGCAAAGCGGGGTATGAGCAAGGGGGTATCTTTTGTGGGTGGGAAGTTCCGACTCAGAGTATCCAATTTAGAGAGCAACCGCTAAGAGTGAAACCTATAGATAGTAAGAATCATGAAGTCTTTCATCACCTATATCAGGAGCAAGCAAAACTCAACAATGGAAATTTGGATCGCAATCAAGCTATTTGGGAGCAACTAGTCCAACCTAATGAGAAGGAAAAGCTCTACGCCTATCTTATTGGTTCAGATCAACCCCAAGGGTACATTCTCTTCAGCCAAAACAGAGAAGATGATGGTTCTGTAGTGCAAGTCAGGGATTGGACAGTCCTCACAACTGCTGCTGCACAAACTTTCTGGTGTTTTCTTAGCAATCATCGCTCCCTAATTAATCGGGTGCAATGGAAAAGTTCAGGGGTTGACTTTTTGTCGTTACTATTACCTGAGCAAACTGTTAAGCAAAAGTTTGTAGATCGTTGGATGCTGCGGGTCATAGATGTAGCTAAGGCGCTGGAGAAGCGGGGTTATCCACAAGGAATTCAAACTCAACTGCACCTGGAAGTTCAAGATGACTTGCTAGCTGAAAACAACGGTAGATTTATCTTGTCTGTTGCCAACGGACATGGTGAAGTAAGCATTGGTGGAAACGGTGAGTTAAAACTAGATACTCGAGGTTTAGCCCCTCTTTACACAGGTCTATTTACACCCCATCAATTGCAGCTCATGGGAAAACTCGATGCAACACCAACTGCGTTATCAGTTGCTACTCAAATATTTGCAGGTTTATCTCCTTGGATTGCGGATTTCTTTTGAGAGTAGTGGCTTGACTTCTCATCTCGTCATCCACCGAGAACTCACGGCATCACTGTTTATTATACGGAAACTTTCTATATAATTACCCCAAATCGGGTGATTATACTGAATCTTTGTCCAATATTATTCAGAATTAGTAGAATCCGCTTTTGGCACTACCAGCACCTTATCAACACGATTACCATCCATATCCATCACCTCAAACCGCATACTCTGCCATTCAAAGTGATCCGCTGCACCAGGGATACGACCTAGATGGTTGATCACAAAACCACCTAATGTTTGATAACTACCTCTGTCTACAGATTGCAACTGCTCCAGATGGAATAGTTCAAAAAACTCATCTACAGCCAACATCCCATCTAACAACCAAGAACCGTCTTCGCGTTGCACAATTTGGGGATCTTCAAGCTCATCATCAGAAGGAACATCGCCAACAATTTCACTCATCACATCGTTGAGGGTGACTAATCCTTGAATCACACCATATTCATCGACGACTAAAGCCATATGAGTTACGGCTTGCTTGAACAACTCCAACACTTTAAAGCCACGGGTACTTTCTGGCACAAAGACAGGCTGTCGCAATCCCACTGTCAAATCTAATTTCTCGTTACAGAAACTTCGGACTAACAAGTCAGTTACTGGGATAATACCTAGTACATTGTCAAGTCCTCCCTGACATACTGGATATCGGGAACAGCCACCATCAATAATCTTTTGGCGATTTTCTTCGGCAGTATCTTCTAAGTCCAGCCAGATAATATCCGGTCGCGGTGTCATAAACGAGCTAACAGGGCGATCGCCTAAACGAAACACCCGTTCTACCATATCTTGTTCTGCTTCTTCAAAGGTTCCCTCCTCAGTGCCTTGCTCGATCAAGACTCTGATTTCTTCCTCTGTAATTAGTGGTTCGGTAGAGGGTTTAACGCCTAAAAGCCGCAGTATTGTATCTGTAGAAATACTGAGCAAGTAGGCAATAGGAGCTGCAATTGTAGCTAGCATCTGCATGGGAATGGCGACAACGGAGGCAATTGGTTCCGGATGGTTTAACGCCAGTCGCTTGGGTACCAGTTCTCCAATAATCAGTGTTAAATAAGTAACAATTAAGACAGCTAAAACGGAAGCGATCGCTTCCCTGTAGGACGCCAGCCAAGGGACAAGACTTAAGAGCGGAGTCAGTCTCTTAGCAAACACCGATTCACCATAGGCACCAGATAAAATGGCCAGGAGTGTGATCCCGATCTGAACGGTAGCTAGAAATTGATTCGGAGAAGAAGCCAGTGCCAAAGCAACGCGGGCTTTGGCATCGCCGTGATTGGCAAGCTGTTGCAGACGCACCTTTCGTGCCGAGACAATCGCCAGTTCTGACATAACAAACAGACCATTGGCGAAGATCAAAAGAAAAATAATTAGAACTTCGGCTATTGGGGACATTTCTATAAATTGCCGATACTACCAGCAAACTGCGCTTAACTCTAACCTCTTATAGCAATCCTAAATGATTCGCGCTCCAAAACATGATTGTTGCTAATTGCTAATTTTTCACTCCAATCGTCTTAGTCATAATGTATATTTTGTACTTTTATTAACAGATGATACTTAAAATAGGGGAGATAAGAGTTCTTTTTCCGGCATATGTTAGTAAAAGCACATTGTTTTAACCGTATATTAGTGCTGGGTCTGTGATTATTGTACTAAGGTTAATGTCTCTAAAGTAAGACTTCTTCCACCTTGACACTTTTACAATAGTTAAAGTAGGCATAACAAAGCCTGCCTGTCAGAAAGACTTCCATCTGTTTGAGAACGTATGCCCTTTTCTTCTATTGTGCGTGCTTTGGGGCGATCTCCGCTCACTACTGAACTTCTCTCCAAGTTAGATCGGCAACAAGAGTTGCGCTTAAACGGCTTTCCTCGCTTGCCTAAAGGCTTGGTAGCCTCAGCATTGGCTAAAACAGAGGAACGAAATTTGTTCGTGGTTTGTGCCACTTTGGAAGAAGCCGGACGCTGGACAGCACAGTTAGAGGCGATGGGATGGCAAACCGTGCATTTTTACCCAACCTCCGAGGCATCACCCTATGAACCATTTGATCCGGAAACTGAGATGACTTGGGGACAGATGCAGGTACTCGCGGACTTGGTACAAATCGGGGGAGGGAGAGACACAGAAAATTTCCCCCCCTCACCGACGGCGACAATCTCCCCCTCCTCTTTGGTGGCGATTGTCGCCACGGTTGCAGCACTGCAACCTCACTTACCACCAGTGTCCGCATTTCAACCCTTTTGTCTCACCTTAAAACGCGGCATGGAATTTGACTTAGATGCCTTTGGGGAAAAAATAACTCGTCTGGGTTACGAACGCGTGCCTCTAGTAGAAATGGAAGGTCAGTGGAGTCGGCGCGGTGATATTGTTGATGTGTTCCCAGTTTCATCTGAGTTACCAGTACGATTGGAATGGTTTGGTGATGAAATTGAGCATATCCGGGAATTTGACCCAGCAACTCAACGTTCTGCTCTAGATAAAATTGACTTTTCTTATCTTACCCCCACAAGCTTTGCTCCCATTTTGATGGAGGCACTTAAAAATAGTAGTGAGTCAAAAGTTTTGAGTGCTGAGTTGAACTCAGAATCTGGAGAGCTTGAAGGTAGTCGTCGCTTTTTAGGATTAGCCTTTGACAAAGTTGCGTCTCTAATAGACTATTTACCAAAAAATACCCTGATTACTATTGATGAGCCAGAACAATCCCATGCTCATAGCGATCGCTGGGTAGAGAATGCGGAGGAACAGTGGAGAATGCTGGGTGGGGATGAATCTACTTCACTGGACTCAACATTACCGAAAATTCATCATTTTTTTGATGAGTGTCTGGCTTCCTTGACGGAATTTAAAAAACTGTACTTGTCAGAATTGGCGACGGATCATGGAGCAGATGATTTATCTGTAAGTCGTAGCATTAACCTCGCCAGTCGTTCAGTGCCAGTTACGCCACACCAATTTGCCAAAATTGCGGAAACACTGCGACTTGAACGCGATCGCAAATTTTCTATCTGGTTGCTTTCTGCACAGCCTTCGCGTTCTGTTTCCTTATTACAGGAACATGATTGCCCTGCCCAGTTCATCCCTAACCCCCGTGACTACCTAGCAATTGAAAAGTTACAAACTAGTCACACTCCAGTCGCACTCAAATATTCCGGTTTAGCTGAATTGGAAGGTTTTATCCTGCCAACATACAGGCTGGTTGTCATAACTGATCGCGAATTTTTTGGGCAGCACTCCCTTGCGACTCCCAGTTATATCCGCAAGCGCAGAAAAGCGACTTCTAAGCAAGTTGATCCCAACAAGTTGCGCCCTGGAGATTACGTCGTTCACAGAAATCATGGTGTAGGTAAATTTGTCAAGCTAGAAAGTCTTGTAATCAATCAAGAAACTCGCGATTATTTGGTGGTGCAATATGCGGACGGGTTACTGCGGGTAGCAGCCGATCAAGTCGGTGCTTTGTCGCGGTTGCGGACGACAACCGATAAGCCACCAGAACTGAACAAGATGACTGGTAAAGCTTGGGAAAATACCAAAAACAAAGTCCGCAAAGCGATCAAAAAGTTGGCAGTGGATTTACTCAAGCTGTATGCAGCGCGATCGCAACAAAAAGGCTTTGCTTTTCCCCAAGATATGCCATGGCAAGAGGAAATGGAAGACTCGTTCCCTTATCAACCTACAACCGATCAGCTCAAGGCCGTGCAAGATGTGAAACGAGATATGCAAAGCGATCGCCCGATGGATCGTTTAGTCTGTGGCGATGTCGGTTTTGGTAAAACTGAAGTCGCAATTCGCGCCATCTTTAAAGCTGTTACTATCGGCAGACAAGTTGCACTCCTAGCACCAACCACAATCCTCACCCAGCAGCATTATCACACTCTCAAAGAACGCTTTGCTCCCTATCCAATTAATGTTGGGTTACTCAACCGCTTCCGTAGCATGGAAGAACGCCGTGACATTCTCAAAAGACTGGCAACAGGGGAATTAGATGTGGTTGTTGGTACACACCAACTTTTAGGTAAAGGCGTGAACTTCCGTGACTTAGGACTTTTGGTGGTGGATGAAGAACAGCGTTTTGGGGTGAATCAAAAAGAGAAAATTAAAACCTTGAAGACTCAGGTTGATGTCCTAACTTTGTCTGCTACCCCGATTCCCCGTACTTTGTATATGTCCTTATCGGGTATTCGGGAAATGAGTTTAATTACTACACCCCCTCCATCCAGACGCCCGATTAAAACACATCTCGCACCCAAGAATCCAGAGACAGTCCGTAGCGCTATTCGTCAAGAACTTGATAGAGGCGGACAGGTTTTTTACGTAGTTCCACGAGTTGATGGAATTGAGGAGACGACGGCAACGTTGCGGGAAATGATCCCAGGTGGAAGGTTTGTGGTAGCTCATGGTCAGATGGAAGAAGGTGAGTTAGAATCTACCATGCTCTCCTTTAGCACTGGGGAAGCCGATATCCTTGTTTGTACTACGATTATTGAATCTGGTTTAGATATCCCTCGAGTCAACACGATCTTGATTGAGGATGCTCACCGTTTTGGTTTATCTCAACTTTATCAGTTACGCGGTCGTGTTGGTCGTGCTGGCATTCAAGCTCATGCCTGGTTGTTTTATCCAAAGCAGCAAGTTTTATCAGATCCTGCACGTCAACGGTTACGTGCTATACAAGAGTTCACGCAGTTGGGTTCTGGATATCAGTTGGCTGTGCGCGATATGGAAATTCGTGGTGTCGGGAACTTGCTGGGTGCAGAACAATCCGGGCAAATGGAAACGATAGGTTTCGATTTATACATGGAAATGTTGGAAGAAGCTATTAGAGAAATCAGAGGGCAAGAAATTCCTAAAGTTGACGATACTCAAATTGACCTCAATCTCACGGCGTTTATTCCAGCAGATTATATCCCCGATTTGGATCAAAAGATGAGTGCATACCGCGCGGTTGCAACTGCCAAATCTAAAGAAGAATTAATGCAAATTGCGGCTGAGTGGAGCGATCGCTACGGCACAATCCCCAAATCAGCAAGCCAGCTATTACGAGTGATGGAACTCAAACAGTTAGCGAAGATACTAGGATTTAGCCGCATTAAACCAGAAAATAAGCAGCACGTTGTTTTAGAAACGCCGATGGAGGAACCTGGTTGGAATTTGTTGGCCGGGAATCTGTCAGAAACTCTCAAAGCGCGTTTTATTTACTCGCCTGGTAAAGTTTCAGTGCGGGGTTTGGCTGTTCTCAAAGCAGATCAACAATTGCAAACCCTAATTGATGCTTTTGAGAAAATGCAGGGTGCGGTTGTTTGAGGGACGACTCCTCGTTCTCTGTCAAATCCCATACACTCTCGCCCTCTCTTTGAAAGCCCTTCTCCCAAGCGCATGTGTGAGGGTTGGGCTAATACCAACGAAAAATCCGGCAACATAGTTGGCTCCAAACCAGCGCTCTTAGTAATAAGGCTGCCGGATTTTTCAGTATGAAAGGTGAAACGGGTGCCCGCGCAAGCGCGGGGTGAGGGTTTTTTGTCTGTGATTAAAACGAGAACCGCTATATTTGCTCAAGAACTGCCTAAGAACTGCTTGCCTAACTAAATGTATCAACTTTAAAAGTGAAACGGTATTAGCGGGAGAGCGGACGCCTATGTGTATAAAATATCACCCTAGCAGGATTAGGTTGACTGCTCGAAATGCAAAAGCTGCATCAAGAAAAATCTGATGAATCTGGTTTTGAATGGTATCAATGCACAGATCATTATAGGGATCATTCTAAAATATATAAGAAATTACTTTGTCTCATTTTTATTAATAGATTAATAACAACATTAGCTTGCAACTCTTAAATAATCTTCTGCAAGTTATTAAGTAAATAATATGTGCTTTTTTGTCAAATAAATAACATAATACGGAAATATAAAGTAGGATAAAATCATTGCTTAGTCTGCTGAAAACCTTATATAGACTAGCTTTATCAATAGCGAAGCCATTCTTGACTATGAAAAATTACACCTTAAGATACAGTTCGATTTTAGATACAAGATTTACATTCAAAGTATGCACCCATGAAAGAAATTAGCAATTAAGCGGTATGTAAAAGCTGTCTTTATAAAATTTTAATTTTGTATTGCACTGGACAGTTTTACATATATTTTTGAGCTTAAATAGCAATTATTCGGGGAAGAAATGAAATTGAGATTTCTCTTATGCAGCAAGAATTGTGAATCGCTAATACTATTAACGAACACAATTAAAATAGCATAAATTGCTTAATACCAGGACATACAAATTACAGCTATGCTCAAAACTAACCGTCGAATTATTTTTTCTGCTTTTGTTAGCCCTAGCTTAGAAAGCAATCAACTACTAAATCAAAAACAATTTACTCACAATCAAGTTGATCTCCTGCATCCATTGCGCCACTGGCTGGATTCTTTAGAAATTAAAAATCGGAAATTGGCTAGATTTATTGCTAAACTAATACCCGCTCAATGTCCCTTTGAAAGAGATCTTACCTTATTTGGTCGTAAGATAGCTCATATTCCTCCCATGTGCAAGTTAAATCCACTTTACGACCAATTTGTCGGATTGCGTTTTCGGGCTCTGTGCTATTTAGTAGACAAATGTGGTGAGGATATTCAGTCATTCTGCTAAAAACGGTCATAGGCTAAAGTAGGAGAATCACTAAGCAAAAATTTATCTCCTAATTGGCGAGACAAAAATGTTATTGCATTTAAGTACGTGGCAGGAAGTCGAAGCTTATTTACAGCAGTCTCAAGGTATTATTCTCCCTATAGGTTCCACAGAGCAACATGGACCAACAGGATTAATTGGCACCGATGCGATTAGTGCAGAAGCGATCGCACACGGTGTGGGTGAAGCAACCCAAGCAATAGTTGCTCCAACAATTAATGTGGGAATGGCACTACATCATACCGCTTTCCCCGGCACAATCAGTCTGCGTCCCAGCACGATGATTCAGTTGGTAAGAGACTACATCATGTCTTTAACCAAAGCAGGTTTTACGAAGTTCTACTTTATCAACGGGCATGGTGGCAATATAGCTACTTTAAAAGCAGCTTTTTCCGAAACTTACGCTTACCTAGAAGAATTGCAGGTTCACAACGCACAAAAAGTACAGTGTCAAGTTGCTAACTGGTTTATGTGCGGTTCGGTTTACAGGCTGGCAAAAGAATTATACGGTGATCAAGAAGGATCTCATGCCACACCGAGCGAAGTAGCTATAACTCAGTATCTTTATCCAGAAGTGATTAAGCTTGCACCCCTTTCCCCATCCGTTGGCAGTGGATACAAAATTTTTAGCTCTACTAACTTTCGAGAGCGTTACCCAGATGGCAGAATGGGTTCAAACCCTGCTTTGGCTACACCAGAACACGGTAAGCAGTTTTATGAGTTAGCAGTGAAAGAACTCAGCAATGGATATTTGGAATTTTTGAATGGGGATTAAGGAGACTCGAGATTCAAGAGGGGGAAGACAGGTATTATTACCCCTGCTTTGAGCGGAATTGCTCCTACCCCTGCTCCCCCTGTCTTTCTAGCTATTTACATACTTAACTACGAGCGATCCCTTCTTGACGTGCTGCATGTTGCACGGCACCTGCAACAGCAGTCGCAACCCGTTCATCAAAAACAGAAGGAATGATGTGTTCTTTGTTAAGATCGGAAGGTTTGACTAGAGACGCGATCGCGGTGGCGGCTTCTAGGTACATGGTGGTAGTAATAGTTGCGGCTCGACAATCTAAAGCACCACGAAAGACTCCTGGAAATGCAAGGACGTTATTAATTTGATTTGGGTAATCACTACGACCGGTAGCAATAATCGCCACTTCGTCTTTGATTAATTCTGGTTGAATTTCGGGAATGGGATTTGCCATTGCAAACACAATCGCGTCTTTCGCCATCGAACGCACCATTTCCGGTGTCAATACTCCTGGTGCGCTGACGCCAATAAAAACATCTGCTGCTTGTAAGGCACCTGCTAAGGTACCTTGGGCTTTCACTGCAAATTCGGACTTCTCTGCTGTTAAGTCTGTGCGACTGGTGGAAAGAATACCTTTGGAGTCACAGAGCCAAATTTTTTCTGCACCGGCTTTACGGAGTAACCGGGCGATCGCAATCCCTGCAGCCCCAGCACCGTTAATGACGATATGGATATCCGTCATTGACTTATTTACCAGCTTCAAGGCATTGAATAACGCAGCTAGAGTGACAATTGCTGTGCCATGCTGGTCATCATGAAAGATGGGGATATCTAATTGTTGCCGCAGTTTTGCTTCAATCTCAAAGCAGCGAGGAGCAGCGATATCTTCTAAGTTTACACCCCCAAAGACTGGGGCAATGTTTTTGACGGCTTCAATGATCTTGTCGGTATCTTGGGTGGCAAGACAGATGGGAAAGGCATCTATACCTGCAAATTCCTTAAACAGCATTGCTTTACCTTCCATAACTGGCAATGCCGCTTCTGGTCCCAAGTTTCCCAAACCTAAGACAGCACTCCCATCTGTTACAATGGCGACAGTATTTTTTTTGATGGTCAAGTTGTAAACTTCTTCTGGATTTTCGGCGATCGCATTACAAATTCGTCCGACTCCAGGCGTGTAAGCCATTGCTAAATCCGACACGCTTTTAAGAGCAATTCTACTCGTAACACTGATTTTTCCACCTCGATGCAAATTAAAGGTGCGGTCGTAGACATCTAGCACCTGAATATCTGGCAAAGCTTTTACCGCTTGTACAATTGTTTCAGCATGTTCGGTGCTGGCTGCATCAACACTGATCTCGCGAATGGAAGTAGCCCTTGTTTGCTCAACTAAATCAATTTGACCAAAATTACCGCCACTGGTGGCGATCGCCTTAGTCACTTCTGCTAACATCCCGACGCGGTTGGGAATTTGCAGGCGGAGTGTCAAACTAAAACTAGAATTAGGGGTGAGGTTTGTCATTTCGGATTTACGATTCAATTCACTTTAATATAACGATTTACAATTTAGCTAACTCCGGCACTCAAGTGACACTTTATCGCTCAAGGTAAGTAATCACATATCTAGGTTTTTATGTATTAAAATATACATAGTTAGTTTTTGATGCTTCATTTGATAGCATAGTCAAGAGACTAAAAAATTTCCAAAATATAAGATTGATAGCTTGATGCATATCAACAGTCTTAAAAAACTGAGAGAATATTGCCAAAAGCACGCTGATTCCTGCGAGGCATTGGTTGATTATTAAAGGTAACAAATATCGCGTGAACAACAAGATTCCCGACTTCGTAAAAGTTGTCGGGAATCTGAGTATAAGTGTCGGCATAAATAAATGAGAGTTTGTAGTAAGCGCTTTAGCGCTGAAGCGCTCACTACGAGGTATTTTTATGAACTTTACTTTTATTTACATAATTATGTTTTTTATCGCCGACTTACTTACGAGATTTTCACAGTTTACATTAAATACGTCTTGACTCATGCCGAATATAACAAAGATAACTGGAAAAATGACTCTTACTTTTAATCCAAAAACTTACAGTGATTTGCTGTCTCAACATCTGGCTATAGTCATTAAAAGTGACGAGGAAAACGAAAAATTTTTAGCGATTGTTGAAGAACTTATCTCACGAACAGAACTGACTCCAGAAGAAGATACTTTATTAGAACTACTGGTAGCATTAGTTGAAGATTTTGAAGACAAGCACTATCAGCTGAACACTTCAACGCCACACTCAAGGCTCCTTCACCTAATGGATGCTCGCAGTATAGAAATAGCAGATTTAGTGGGAATTATTGGTTCAACTGAAGTGACTGCCGGAGTTGTCAACGCTCAGCAAGAAATTAGTCAAAAACAAGCTGAGGCGTTGGGAGAGTTTTTCCATGTCGATCCAAGCTTATTTATACTAAGGTAAGCGATCGCTACTACAAACGGCGAATAAATTTAGCATGTTCTTGTGAATTTAATCTTTGTTGTAGAACTCTTCGCACTTTTCTCATCTCCCCTGTTAGCAGTGAATAGACTGCTAACCACAAACGAGGAAACACTATGCTGCAAATCAAAGACCTTGTTCTCGAACTAGCTCATCACATTTGATTTCTGTGGTAATTTTGATACAAAGAATGTGGTAAGCAAAAAAGAGCAATAATAGTGCTAACCAACGGCAAATCCATCGTACTGTCGCATGAACGGCGAATGATATGCTAACACGATATCCTGTTTGGGTATTCCTAGTTCCACTAATTCATTCGCCACGCCTACTTCTGTACCGTCATATTGAATCCAAATTTTATCGCCCTTTAAGTCAATATGAATGAGGGAACCATATACCCGACGACTTTTATTCCAGCCGGAGCGTACTACCTGATAGTGATCTCCTTCACTATCAAATACAGTATGTACTTCTATCTCACCGTAAACTGGTTTAATCTGACTATGGTCAATCAGCACTTGCTTGATTAATTGGCGGTACTGGTCGATTTTATCCATTGTATGATCGCCTCCTGTTCCACATCATAGATTAGTAAATTAAGCCGATGTTCTTTATTCACTTCTTGAATAAACCGAAGCCGGAAAAATTCTTCATAAATTTCTAAGGGCACAGCTAAGTAAAGAATCCGAATTGGTTCAATTGCACGTAAGGCAGAGCGATAATTGAGAAACTGTCCCAAAGCTGTGTGAAACTCAGAAATAGTCGAGGGCGCAATAAAGCTTTTTACTTCCACCGCAATTTTTTCACTACCTCGTTCTGCAGCAAGTAGGCGTTCAGCCCCTAAGTCAATTTGCATCTGCACATCCCCATAATCTATTGGGAATGGATCGTGAGTAATAGTCCACCCAGCCCGAATGAGCGCAGACTTGACTAAATTGTGAAATCTATCCTTCGCTGACACTTGTGCCTCCACTTAGCAGAATAGAGCCGTTGCCTAACTTCGACTCATGGTAACAGTCTTTCTTGGTTTACCCTGAACAGATTCAGAAAATCACCTGCTGCTTTACGCGTCGCACAACTAAATATGTGGTAGCAACAGAAGTAGTTTAATCCCTATTATAAAAATAGCGTTGACAAAAGTTGAGTTTACTTAATTAGGAGATTCTATGATGACTTTACAAGAAATTATTAATTCTATTGAAAGTTTGCCCACAGAAGAGCGAGAGTATTTATTTTAATTTCTTCGCCAGCAACGAACTGTGAATCGGCGGGTTGAAATTTTGAAGAATGCTCAGGAAGTGATCCAGGCTTTTAAAGATGGGACAGATCATAGGGGAAGCGTTGAGGATTTGATCGCTGATTTACTAGGAGATGATGATGGAAGTTGTCTGGAGTAGTGGATTTAAGCGGTCTTTTAGGAAGATTATACAGAAAAAACCGCAATTAAAGAATCAAATTGTTAAGGTATTAAGGCTTTTGGCAGATGATCCATTTACACCGTCTTTGAAGTCTCATAAGTTAACAGGAGATTTAGCGTGGTTGTGGTCTTGTTCTGTTGCTTATGATTGTAGAATTATCTTTAACTTTTGTAATGATGAAAAGTTTTTAGAAATGGTTATTTTATTGATTGATATTGGCAGCAATGATGAAGTTTATTAAATAGGGAATTCAATCCTTATTGTGAAACTGTTACCACTTTTGTTATCTTCGTTCGCTGACCCTGTTACTCCAATAAATATTCTTGTGGTATGAAAGCAGCAGGAAATTGTTACAAAAATAATAGAGAAAGACTCGTAGGTTTGACAAAAAGCTTGATGTGTGGATTTGCAGCACGAGTGGTAGTCTCGTTATGGAAAGCTAATGATCGCGGTACATCAACGTTGATGCAAGAATTTTATAAACAATTGTTGTCATAGGGGAAATCATCTACTGCTACTTTACGCGCTGCAAAACTAAATATGTGGCATCATCCCTATTACTGGTCGGCTTTCATCTTTCAGCATGAATGGCAGTAATGTGATCTACGTAAATCTTACGGTAATGTTGAGAAATAACGACTGAGAAATTCTTGAGGTGTCAAAATCGGAATGCTGTTAAATTCAATCAGTACTAACAAGTCTAAATCACCAGTAATAATTACCTGAGCATCTGCTACGATAGCAGTTGCCAAAACTATAGTATCTTTTGAGTCACGTAATTGAGGCGCATCTACAGAGGTAGTTGGACAAATCTGTATCAGATCTTTTACAGCGTTAATTACATTATCAACACTCAAATTTAAAGAATTAAATTTGGACTGGAATTTGGCACGGCGTAAAGTAGTTTCTAGTTCTAGAAATAAAGCTTCAGACGCAAATATACTAATTCTCTTGCTTTCAGCTAATATCAAGACTTGATCTGGAACACCTCCCCATAGTAAGGCTGAAATCCAAACATTGACATCAAGAATCACTCTCATTTCTCAGCCCACAGTTCCTGCCGCACTTCCTTGACTATTTGACTAATTTCTTCAAGTGTTGGTTGATTGGGATCTGGTCCTAGTTCATCGACACGCTGCCTCAAATCCTTTAGTGTTATGGGTTCACGAATTTTTTTGAATACAATTTCATCTTCATTCAGCGAAACTTCATATTCAGCGAAGGGTTGAAGTTTTGCTAGTAACTCTGCCGGCATTTCCAGATGTCCTTGAGCTGTTACTTTGACAATAATACCTCTACTCATGATTAACATTCCTAGTTTGATTCAATTTTATCAGTTTATTTTTATAAAGTTTCTATGTAAAGTTCAAATACAGCGAGCAAAGCGGAGCAATAATTAAGGAACTACCCCAAAGCTTTGTAAAATTCAGAAATAGTGGAGGAAGCAATAAAGCTTTTTACTTCCACCGCAATTTTTTCATCACCTCGTTCTGTAGCAACTAGACGTTCAGTGCCCAAGTCAACCTGTATTTGTACATCATTTGAGGTTCCGAAAATACATACTTCATATTTAAAAATTTCTGTCAATGGGTTATCACCGACTCCTGTTTTAGGTGCCACACAACTAAATATGTGGCACCTAAGACAGTGGCATAATCCCTATTATTGGTTGGTCTTTACTTTTCTGGGTGAATAATGGCGGTGATCTTGACAGACGTGAACCCTAGGGGAATGCTGAAAAATAACGACTGAGAAAATCTTGAGGTGTCAAAATAGGTATTCCATTAAATTCAATCAACACTAGTAAATCTAAATCACCAGTAACAACTGCCTCGGCATCTGCCGCTACAGCCGCAGCCAAAATTTTATTATCTTTTGAATCCCGTAGCTGAGGAGCATCTACAGAAGTTGTAGGACAGAAATTGGAAAACTCTTTTACTACAGACATTAAATGCTCAAATGTATAGCCTCGTTCTTGTAGTCGGGGCTGAAATTTATCACGTCTTAATGTTGCTTCTAGTTCCAATAACAAAGCTTCAGAAGCAAAGATGGTAATTTTTTGGTTTCGTGCTAGACGTAAAGCTTTAGCGGGAACACCTCCCCACAATAACCCTGAAATCCAAACATTGACATCAAGGACAACTCTCATTGATCGCACCATAACTCTCGTCGGACTTCCTTGACTATTTCACTAATTTCTTGGAGAGTCGGTTGATTTGGATCTGGGTTTAGTTCCTCAAGTTGTTGCAGAAATTCATCCAGATTTACAGTTGTGTTAGTAATTTTTTCCAAAACAATACAGTTATCTTTGCTAATCACTCGGTATTCATCACCTGGTTGAAGTTGAGACTGAATCTCAGGTGGTAAATTGAGTTGCTTTTCCTCTGTCACTTTGATAATTACACCTATTTCCATAATTTGACACCTCTTTATAAAGATAGTTTTCCTTTTGAAGAAAGCGGCACTACAGTTTCAGCCTATCAAACGGAGATGCTAAGTGCGATCGCAACAATGTTTGGCTATTAACCTAGAAATGTGATCGCGTAGTGTTTCTGTTACCATTAGAACATTCATGATTGCGTTACTCAGTGAGTGCCCTATAAGAACTCGATTATCTGTTTAAGTTGCGCTTCAGCACAGCCTACCCCAATACTACAAGGGATATTGAGAATTTTAGGTTGGGTAGAGCGAAGTGCGTTACCCAACAAATGCTGATAAATGTTAAGTGAGGTTCCTCAAACGCCAGTCGCCGTAAGAGCGGGCTAAGCCGTCATTCGGGCACTAACGTAAGTTTTCGGCGAAACCTACACAGTATTGCTGCCTACCATACGCCTATTGTGATCCCAAAGCGTTTGGATGCGTTACACACATGATTGTCAATTTGTACAGTGCGTAAGTTTTAAATGCAGCAAATCAAAGACCTTGTTCTCGAACTGGCTCATCGCATTTTAATTCTGTGGTAAAGTTGATACAAACAATGTGGTAATATAAGCGGAAAATTCCTCAACTTTGAGTAAATTGAATGCTGGGAACAACGCTTCGAGGGCGCTACAAAATTATCAGTAAGTTGGGAGAAGGCGGGTTTGGTGAAACATATCTGGCTGGAGATATGGATCTGCCAGGGTTACCTCATTGCGTCGTCAAACGACTCAAGTCCCAGTTTTCCAATCTGTTTGTTTTGCAAACTGCAACCCGATTATTTGATAGAGAAGCTCAAGTCCTTTACAAATTAGGTCACCACGACCAAATACCCCGACTTTTAGCTCACTTTGAGGAAAATCAGAACTTTTATTTGGTTCAGGAATTTATAGACGGAAACGATTTGAGCAAAGAACTCTTGCCTGAGAGACAATGGCAAGAGGCGCAGGTTATTGCTTTTATACAGAACGTATTGCAGATATTAGAGTTTGTCCATCAGCAAAATGTTATTCATCGCGATCTCAAACCAGCAAACTTAATCAGACGCACTGCTGATGGCAAGATTGTTTTGATTGACTTTGGTGCTGTTAAGGAAGAAATCAATACCTTAGTCGCTGACACTCCAGGAGCAACGGTTATTGGTACTCCAGGCTACACGCCTAGCGAACAGAAAGGGGGGAATCCAAAGTTTAATAGCGATATTTACGCCTTGGGTATGATTTGCATCCAAGCAATAACTGGTGTTCATCCTTACAACTTAGCAAAAGATCCCGAAGTCAAATGGAATAAACAAGTCGTTAGCCCTCAATTTGCAGCTATTTTAGACAAAATGGTCTGTTCTAACTTTCAGATGCGTTACCAATCTGTCACTGAAGTTTTACAAGCACTCTCAAGTTTAACAAAAGATAATGAGAGCGGTTCACAAACTAAGAAAATAGCTTTCGTGGGGTTAGCAGTTGTCTTTCTATCGCTCGCAGTGGCTATTCCCATAATCCAAAAAATTGGCTCTTCTCCCGATAAATCATCACCAACCAAAATAGATTTTTTAACTTATAAAAATCCAATTTATGGAATTGAGATGAAATATCCCCAAAGTTGGAAAAAGCAAGAAATAGGAACGTTTGGTGATATCGCTAAGTTCTCATCACCTTTGAAAACTGATTCAAACACTTCTCAAGCAGAAGTGACTATAGAAATTCAAAATTTAAAACAGCCTATTTCATTAGCAGAATATACAAATGCAAAAGTCAATGAAATAACACAATACTTAACAAACGCTAAAATACATGATTCAGGTTCGACAACATTGGCAAACCAACCAGCTCATGAAGTTATTTATAGCGGCAAACAAGAACAGTATAATGTTAAACGCAAGGCAGTTTGGCTGTTAAAAAATAAGAAAGCATATATTATCACTTACACAGCAGAAGAAAACCAATATGATGATTTTTTAAAGCCAGCGCAAGACATGATCAATTCGTTGTTCGTAGTTGCGCTTTAGCGCTCTTTCTACAACTACGAACCAAGAACAGTTTATTTATACACACCTACTTATAGCTTTACTTACTCCCAGATGGATGAGATAAAAGCGCTCGAATTCTGGGATTTTGTAAAAGCTTTCGCGTATCTGCTAAAATGCGATCGCCCCAAAGATTTTTCTTGAGAAACTTGACATCAGCAAATCTGTCGTCTAATCGTAGAGCTACTTCTGCCATTGATAAACCCAGTTCGCGATCGCCCTTGGCATATAGTGCCACAGCCTGAGCTAATTGAGGTTCAGCCGACTGACTGTCAATAGCAATAGCAGCCTGAAACTGACGGATAGCAGTTTCTACATCTCCAAGTTCATATTTGACAAGGCCAATATTGTTAACGGCATTAATGAATTTTGCATCCTGAGTAAGCGCTTTTGTATAAGCGGCAAGCGCTGCTTGATAGTTTTTTTGATGATGATAGGCGAAACCCCTTATTGCAGAAGCCTCAGTATTATTGGGATCTATCCGATCTGCGGAGTTAAAATCTTTGAGCGCTGCCTGATTGTCTCCTAATCGCTGGTATGTAAAACCCCGTATTGCATAAGCTACGGCATTTTTTGGATTGAGGCTGATCATCTGATTGTAATCTTTGATCGCTAAGCGATAGTCTTCTTTGTCATAATAAACCCTTCCTCGCGCTCTGTAAGCATCAGCAAGATTATTGTTCCCCCATTCATTATTCAGTTGAATTGCACGGTTATAGGAGGCGATCGCCTCTTCGTTTCGTCCTAAGTTTTGTAAATACCCACCTTGATTTAACCAAGCGAGGGAACTTCTGGGTTTGATGCGGGTGGCTTGATTTAAATCTTCCAACCCTGCCTGTTTATTTCCCTGACTAAAGCGCACATAACCTTGAGCTTTGTAGGTATTAACGTCGTCAGGCTTGAGACGAATTGCTTGAGTGTAATCAGCAAGTGCTCCTTGTTTGTCTCCCTGACCATTGCGGACATCACCCCGATTTTTATAGGCATTTACATTGTCAGGCTCGAGGCGAATTGCTTGACTGTAATCGGTGATCGCTTGAGAATAATCTTTTTGGGCGAGGTAGGCGCTAGCTCGTAAAGAGTAGATATTCAAATTTGGCAATAGCTGAACCACTTGGTCATAATCTGCAATTGCTTTTTTATAGTCTTTTAAGTTGTAGTAAGCATATGCCCGAGTAAGATAGCCAATACCTAAGTTAGGATTGAGGCGAAGAGCTTGCTGGCTATCAGCAAGACCGTCTTGATAGTCTTTGAGTTGAAGACGGCTGGCACCTCGGTAAGCGTAAGCAGATGCATTTTTGGGATTTATACTAATTAAATAGTTAAAGTCAGCTATAGCGGATTTGTAGTTTTCGAGACTAAAGTAAGCGGTACCCCTTTGATAGTAAGCATCAGGATTGTTAGGATTAATCTGTAGAGCTTTATTATAGTATGCAATAGCTGCTTTGTAGTCTTTTTTATTAGCTTTAGCCCCCCCTAAGCTGATGTAGCCTTCAGCCGTTTGTTGTCGGGGGGCAGTCGCGGTGGTTGGCCCTGAAGCTTGACGGGAATTATTTCGGGCTACCAAAAAGGTTTTGATGGGAATTCCCTTCCTTACAACAGTTCTTGTGTTGGCTTCTTGAACAGCTCGCCCATTAATACCTACTACGCGACCATTTTCGTCTAGTACCGGACCGCCACTCATTCCAGGTACAGCCTCGTTGTCATAAACTAAAGCATATCCTTGATCTGGACTTTGCTCGCGACGGAGAATGCTCCCGACTGTAAATCCATAGCTGCGTTCATTAGTGCCTGGTAACACATCAGCAGACCAACCAGCCACATAAACCGTTGTCTTCTCCTTGATTTGGTCTGAATTACCTAAATTAGCAGTATGGTAATTTTTGTTACTTGTAAACTGCAACACTGCTAAGTCCAAATCTGGCAACTCTTGGCTGTGGTAAATCGGATACAGGCTCCC
This sequence comes from Rhizonema sp. PD37, assembly GCA_029379215.1. Taxonomy (GTDB): domain Bacteria; phylum Cyanobacteriota; class Cyanobacteriia; order Cyanobacteriales; family Nostocaceae; genus Rhizonema. The sequence goes on along the minus strand of JAQYWO010000028.1, from coordinate 27,175 downwards.
ATCAGGGGTTTGAATTTCATATCTTCCGTCTTCAGATACGACATGACGGTTGGTCAAAACAAAGTATGTATCACCCTTATGGTCGAAAATTATCCCAGTGCCGCTGCCATCGCCACCAATAAGAACGGTAAATTCTTTAGTTACAGCTTTAACCTCTACAGGAGTTAACGCCATAGCAAGTTGAGGCTGCATCGCCACGACTGCTGCACCAATCAGCACTGCCGGAATATAAGTAAAACTATGAGCTTGTGATTTAAAGAGCAGGCGGGTGACAGTGTGAGTGTAGTGTACAACTTGAGCAAAATTCATCTTCATCTCCGTTTGAAAACCCTATGTCCTTACTAAAAGAATCCTGAGTCTTGAGTATGAAGAATTCTTCTCATTTTCCCTTAAAACAAATACTACTGCCAACAGGGGTGTAAGATTACCTATCTTCTTTTTGACTTTCTTGGCGTCTTTGGCGTCTTCTGGTGGAGACGCCAAAGACGTTCTTCGTCAGACGTGGCATCAGCCAAGGCGGCTCATACAAAACCACAATCTTTGGTCAGGGCGAACAGCCGTTCGCCCCTACAGTGTGGCTGATTTGCCTGAAAACTGCTGTCAATTAGGTATTATTCTGGCGGTTCAAGAGTAAGCTTGAAAGAGAAAAATATTAACTCAAGACTCTTTTTGACTCAGCACTCAACATTCATCGCGATCGCATTTTTACAAATGTCTCAATCGGAATACCCCAGCTATATTGACTCATCTGCTTCTTTATGAGTTGTTCGGGTTCGGTTCCATCCTGATACACATACGGATCGCCCCAGAGGGGTTCGGCATGCATTCCATTGATAGCTACGACCTCACCAGCATGATTTAGCAGTGGTCCGCCACTCATACCTTTTTGAATATCATTAGTGTATCCGATTTGATAGCCACCCTCCAACGCTTTTTTCAGCATTAAGGAAACCTGACCGGCTTTGAAAACAAAACCCTTATCTTGGTTTTCCTCAGGATCAAACGGAAACCCAGCTGCAAAAACTTCATTGCCCACATTTAGGGTTGATGCCGAACCAAAGGAGGCGACAGTGTAGCTAATATCGGGACTGTGAAACTGCAATAAAGCCAAATCATTGCCATTGAAGTAGGAACGACCAGAGCGATCGCTCTTACCTGGTAACTCTGCTGTGTAAATTCGACCATCGGGTGTCTGGATCTGATAGGGAGCATGACCGGATCTCAACACATGAGCATTAGTCAACACTGTATAAACTGAGCCTTGTTTGTGAATCAGAATTCCCGTTCCCAAGAAGTTTTTTGACAGGACTTTAACTGCGATCAACTTAGCTAGATGTTGCAGTTGCTCTGGCGAATGTTGGGTTGACGGATGCTTAACTGAAACCTTTAAAAGAGGTGCTGATACTGCCGAGGATATTGATAAACAGCCAATACAGGCAACCAGCACGATTTTACGCCAATCCATGTTGGTTTTACCCGTATTTACTTAACATTGCCACACTGGTTGTCCAGCTGGACAGGTTCTACTTTTCGCTCCCCCCTCCATCTGAGCTAAAATCTTTTCTACACTTAAGTAAGCCGCATCATTAACAGAGTAAACAAATTTGCTATTACCGCTCAATTCAACAATTCCGTTGCTACTCCCACCTCGGTAATCAAGTAGTTGTTCTAAGGTTTCTTGGGGGTTGGCTTTAGGCTTAAGAGTAACTAACACTCCATCAGGTAAACACGGACCACCTTTTTCACTGGCAACGCATAATACTGGTTGATTTCTAAGCATTCCCGCTCTCAGAAAATTTAATGTCCCGTTCTGGTAAAATCGCTGGAATCTCCCAGATATCTCCTCACAGCGCTGTTCAGGAGTCCAAGGTTTGGGGAAAGCTGTGTCAACCCAGCGCACCATCGGGATGTTTCCACGTGAAGTGCGAACCAGTGTTGCTGGGACACCCCTGCTCATACCACAAAAGAACTTACTGCTCTGATTGCTTTGGGCATAACTAAGTTCAGTAACAGTAAAATTAGAACCAAGTGTAAGCCCGATTACACTTATGATTTTGGCAAATAAACCGAGTTTCATAATTTCAAAATTCTTATGTTGAAACAATAAAGGCTGGTTAAATAACTATAGTCAAGTACTAATTTTTACTATATAATTCACTTGTCGGTTTTGTTGATAAACAATTGTTAAGAAACTAATATAATTCCATTTTCTAGAGTAGTTCGGGTAAGAGCTTTCCGAAAGTTCACCATATTATTAAAATCTGCTGTATCTGTAAACCTGCCGATCTAGTAATAAAAAAGCGTCCCCTATTTCCAGAGAACGCTTTTTCATTTATGGAGACGCGATATATCGCGTCTCTACACTTCTTCGATTAACCGTTGATTGCAGGAGCGCTCAATGCAACTGGAGTTTCAACACCAGCAGCCAAGTCTAGAGGGAAGTTATGAGCGTTACGCTCGTGCATTACTTCCATACCTAGGTTAGCGCGGTTGATGATGTCTGCCCAAGTATTGATTACGCGACCTTGTGAATCAAGTACTGAGGAGTTGAAGTTGAAGCCGTTGAGGTTGAACGCCATCGTGCTTACACCCAATGCGGTGAACCAGATGCCGACAACGGGCCATGCTGCGAGTAAGAAGTGCAGTGAACGGCTGTTGTTGAATGATGCGTATTGGAAGATTAACCGACCGAAGTAACCGTGTGCTGCGACAATGTTGTAGGTTTCTTCTTCTTGTCCAAACTTGTATCCGTAGTTTTGTGACTCGGTTTCGGTTGTTTCACGTACCAGTGAAGAGGTTACCAATGAACCGTGCATTGCACTGAACAGTGCGCCACCGAATACTCCGGCTACACCGAGTTGGTGGAAGGGGTGCATCAAGATGTTATGTTCTGCTTGGAACACCAACATGAAGTTGAATGTACCACTGATTCCTAACGGCATACCATCACTGAATGAACCTTGTCCGATGGGGTAGACCAAGAAGACTGCGGTTGCTGCTGCGACTGGTGCGCTGTATGCTACACAAATCCAAGGACGCATTCCAAGACGGTAGGATAATTCCCACTCACGACCCATGTAGCAGAATACTCCGATTAAGAAGTGGAATACGACTAACTGGTATGGACCACCGTTGTACAACCACTCATCTAAGGAAGCAGCTTCCCAGATTGGGTAGAAGTGCAAACCGATCGCATTAGATGAAGGAACAACTGCGCCGGAGATGATGTTGTTACCGTAAATCAATGAACCAGCAACAGGCTCACGGATACCATCGATGTCTACTGGAGGAGCAGCAACAAAGGCGATCAGGAAACAAATGGTAGCGGCTAACAAAGTTGGAATCATCAATACGCCGAACCAGCCAACATAAAGGCGGTTTTCGGTGCTTGTGATCCAATCGCAGAAACGATCCCATACGTTGGCGCTACTGCGCTGTTGTAAGGTTGAAGTCATGTTCTTATGATTGCAATTAGTTTTATAAGAAAAAATCAGGCTTTAATTTATGCCTGTGTTTATACAATTAACATGAGTTAACTATTAGTGAAGTATTAACCATAATTTTCTTAATGAAACGTTACTTTGATAGTGACTTTTACTACAATCAATTGAAGATGTTTGTTAACAAAAACTCAGTTCCTAAAAACGGCTTTGTAAGTCGGCGATAAAAATACTAATTATGTAAAGAAAAGTTAATTTATAAAAATGGGCTCGTAATAATTGATATCGAGTGTTCAAGAGTCCTGACTACAAATATTCATTTATTTATGCCGACTTATTTAAGTTATGCAATGCCCACCTTTTGAATTATTTTGACTTTTGACTTCCGCCGAAGAAAGCGTAACTCCTGTCTCCCTCTTCTCAAAAATCAAAGTAGATATAAGGTAAGCTACCTTCAGGAGCTAGTAACCACACACTGTAGAGGGATAAAGGTACAAACACTAGTTTGACTGGCCAGCTAAACTGTAACTTGAGAGTGCGATCTGTTGCAAATGCCACACTCATAAGGCAAAAGATCGTAACCAGTAATGCTGCTAATTGGAGTTGACTAATATTTAAGGCTTCAACATAGACTTTTTGAGCAAACTGCACGTCAGCTGGATAACCCCAAAGATGTCGAAATACTATTGAAGAGTCTTGGAGGTTGGGTAGGCGGAACCAGATCCAAGAAGTGAAAACCATGACTTGGGTGAACAGCCAAGCTAAAACCACACCCAGTGGCTTCTGCCAGAAATTTTTAAGCTCAACAGAGCGATCGCTCATGACTTCAGTCAGACGATGCACAACTAAGGCTAGCCCATGCAATAAACCCCAGACAACAAAACCGAGTGCTGCGCCATGCCAAATACCTGCAAGTAGCATCACAATCATGAGATTAAGACAAGTGCGAATCAAACCCTGACGTGAACCACCTAAAGGGAAGTAGAGGTAGTTACGCAGCCAATCTCCAAGAGTTATGTGCCAACGCCGCCAAAAATCACCAATACTGGTACTAAAGTAAGGAAAGTCAAAGTTTTCTGGCAAAACTAAGCCAAATAGCAAAGCACTACCACGAGCAATATCTACATAACCGTTGAAATCTAAATACAGTTGCAAACCGTAAGCAAATGTAGCCAGCCAGAGATCGACGCTCCCAGCTCGCTGGATATTACCAAAACATAAATCGACAAAAACTCCTAGATTGTCTGCTAGAATACCTTTTTTGACCGCACCTCTAGCAATTAACCATAGTCCCTCTGCGATCACATTAATACTTTGTGAGCGTACATTGTTGAATTGATTTACTAAATTGTGGTAACGAGTAATGGGGCCGGAAATCAGTTTGGCAAAGAAAAACTTGTAAGCTGCAAATTCGACGAATTCTCTAGAAGCAGGTGCACCTCGATAAACATCAACTAGATAGGCAATACACTCAAAAGTGAAAAATGAAATTCCTAAAGGTGCAGTCAATTTGAAAGAGGCAGTCGCTGAATTTGTCGAAGCGCTCTTAAAAATGAAACTTAATAAAGGTGGCAGATACTTAAATCCAAAAAGTAGCAAAATATTTACACTTAAACCCACCCATAACAACTTCAAACGGCGACGGTTCCAATCAAGTTGAGCAAATTGCCACTCTTCATTAGAGATCTTCCAGTTAAGAGAATGCTCGCTAGGTGCAGTGTTTTCCTCCATTTCCTGTCCTACACGGAAGTTAATAAAAATAAGTGCTAGTAATAACGGAATATACTGAACTTGTAAAGATGCATAAAACACAAGGCTGGTAATTAGCAGCGTCCATAATCGGAGCTTCTGTTCAACAGACCAATAAATCCCGACAACACTTAGTAAAAAAAAACCGTATACAGGTGAGATGAAGTTCATTTAAATAGTATTGATAATTGATGGTTGTTATTTGATGGATGTTAGTTACTGGTTGTTGTCATCACATCATTTACTCGACCAAGGAATTATTGGGTCGATCGCTAGTTTTTTTGAGACTTCGTAAGCACCGTAACGATTGAGATGGCTGGGGTCAGAAAAGTAATTATTGGCTGTAGGCCATGCTTGGCTAAGATCTCGGTAGACAAATTTTGGGCGTTCGGTAAGACGCAACATGTACTGCTGAAATTCTTGCTCGTATTTTGTGCGAACTGGATCTAGATAATCACTGGTAAGAGGCGTGTTAACAAAAACTACAGTGATATTATGAGATTGAGTAAAATTTAATACTGTTTGCAAAGCAGTTTCTTGCTCTCCTTCAAGATTGAAAGACTTGTAGTCATTGTCGTAATTTCCGGAAACTTTAGGATGTTTTTGATAGTAAACTCCAGGCCGGAAGCGGATAGACAAAGGTAAGAATCCATCGAAGTCTACAGCTTGTTGTGAAGTATCTTCTTCTGCATCTAGCGAAGCGCGAACTGGCTTCGTTTGAGTGCCACTCACACCAATGATTGGTAACGATTTCAGTTGTTTGTTCAAGAAATTTTTGAGAGAGTCGCGCTTTTGGTAAGTAGAAGAAACAGCAGCAAAAGATTGATTTAGCCATTGATTAACAGCTTGGTAGCTGTTGGCATGCTGCTTTTCTGTTTTGCTTGATTCCTCAGTTGTTTGTACCGTTTTTGAGAGTTCAACAGAATTTGCCGTTGATGTAGCTTTTTGCAAAACCTGTTTATAGCCTAGTGAGGAAACGATCGCTTTAAATGTGACATCTTCTCGACCGCTATTGAAAGCACGGGAACCATCTGCCCAGACAATGAGTTTTGGCAGTTCCGATGGTGTAAGAACCTGACGAATAATAAAATCTATAACTTGTGCTGTAGCACCGTTAACACCAAAGTTAAATACATTTATATTAGAGTAACCTTGAGTCGCTAAGAAGAGCGAGAGCGCAGCAGGATCTACTCCTCTAAGAGCGCGAGAGGAGCCAATAATTAACACTTGTGGTGGTTTACCTGTTTTTGCCAAACGCTGTCTGTACAATGCCAGTTGCTCATCTAACTGTCGGACATTGAAACTAGGTGTGCGCGATCGCGCGGCTAAAAGAATTGCGGTTGCGGTGGCCTTTTGCTTGAGTGGTTCGGCTGTCAAACTTCTGTCTTGGGTATTATCCGTTTGCGTGAACTCCGAAGCATTGAATACAGAACTTATTTGATGAGAGGATAATTTCTTGGAAGTATGGGCAAACTTGCTTCTCTGACTCTGGCCATTCTTCAATGAAGATTGAGGTGAAACTTTGGCGATTGGTGTTGGTGGCCGAGAATGATCAAGAATTTGCGCTAACACCCAATCAATTTGTAAGGTAAGTAGCAGCCCAAGCGTACCCCAGACCAGAGCAACTCGCAATCCTTGGGGATCGTCAGTTTGCTTTGGTAAAGAGTCGCTTTCGACAAAGATTTGTGTTCCCAAAAGAAACTGTCTTGCGGTTGCTCTCGAATCCCGAGCTACATCCGTGACAAAACTTTGAACCTCGGAGGTTGTTAAATCTGGACGCAGCAACGGTTCATGACTCTCCTCTGGAAGAAGCTCGCCAACATAGGCACTTGTGGCGGCAAATTCTGGCGTTGCTTCCGGTACTAAATGTCGTCGATAGTGAAAGTCAGCCCCATACTGCCAATTTGGCTCTTTATTGCCAGCACGACGACCGTAAACTCGCACTCCAACAATTCCTGAGATTTTTAATTGTCTGACAAGTTGAATGACTTTCCCAGCAGTCTGTTTGCGTTTGGGACAAATGGGTGCATCACACATAATGTGTAATAAATCACCTTTATATAGTAGAAGTACTCGAGTTCCTCCTGTTTGTAAACGGGAATCTAAGTCAGGGTTCAGCAAGCGCTCAAGCAGAAAAACGATAGCAGGTTCGTCGCCAGAACTTGCCAAATCTAATACCGATATTGCTAACGCCGGATATTCAGATCCAGGTAAGGAAATCCAGTCAACCCAATCTGGTGATAGATTGGTGCTTTTTTGTTGACCGTAGACTGCGACAGAAACAATCCCTTGAGGAGCGATCGCTTCCAATAGAGGCTTGATTGTTTCCACACATAGTGTTTGCTCGGGTACTGGAGTCTTGGAGGAGCTACAGAATAAATGTAGTGTTGATTCGCTAAGAGTTGCCTCCACTGCCACAAGTGACTCTGATAACGCTGCATTCAATAAGCGGACGATCGCTTGAACATCGCCCCATCTTGCCCATTCCCTGAGCATGACTTCTGGAGGCGTTAAATCTATCCGTAGCAGCCAATCAAACTTTGTTTCCCCATTGACTTGAGAAGCAATCAGTGCATCTTGGTAACCGGAAAGCTCAAGTTCTCTCAACTTTTGGGCGACAGGGAGGGCGATCAAAGAGGGATCGGGGGTATAACTAGAATGACAAAATACCCATAGGCGATTTTGATGAGCAGAACTTGTCGGATCTGGCTTTTGCTCCCTGACTTTCACTTCTACCGCCACACCAAAGGACGATAGCATTTCACTAAGATAGCGAGCGATCGCATCTGGGTTCCCTTGGCGTGCCAAACTTTCGTTAGAAACGACCAAAGCTCCACCGGGTGGTATTGGTGTTGTCTCTGTACCTTCAATCAGAGCATTCTTTGCCTGTTCGAGATGCTTACCCAATTGATTTAAGTAAACCCGATGATACCATTCAGGTCGCTTTTCGCCTTTTTTTCGACCGTAAACAATGACTTGGTAGATTGAGGAAGGCTCGCCACTGGTGAGAACATCTATGTTTGTTTGCTGTAGTGCTTGCAGCAAGTCAGATAGAGTTCGCCAACGTTTGGGACATTCTTGACCTTCACAGAGAATATGTAAGTCGTTACCCCGCAAGCGGATTTTCACCCCGAACGTGCTGATCCCTGTTGCTTGGCTGACCCACTGTACTAAAGATTGCTGACTATCTGGTAATGCTATTTTCATTTTTGGGTTGACTTTACAGCAAGCTAGTGTTGGGAGGTAGTGCTTTCATGATGCGTTCTCGCAGTCAACAGTTAGTTGAAAGCTTGTAAACTAGAAGCATATTGACTATTACACCATGAAGCTTTTTTTAACACTTTTATTACCTCATTGGCTGGCAAAATCGGTAAAGATAGTTTTATACGGTTGCAAGATCTCAGTTTTTTTAGACTAGTGTCTTTTCCAATCATCCTAACAACCACGCTCGAACTACCTATGTCACCAGCTATTTCTCAGCCTTCTTCAGATGCCGGATTAAATCTAACTTTGTTTACCATTCCTCAATTTTTCCTCTTACAAATGGGTACAGCGTCTATCGTACTGCTATTGTTAGCAGAGAAAGCTTCCTCCGAAACTTTACATGCTATTGGCGAAGCGAGTGAAGAATTGTTTCGGGGTGATCGTCTCCCTCTCCTCAACTTTCCTATACAGAACGACTTCAAGCAATCATAAGAAAGATAACTTACTACAAAAGCGTAGTTTAGTCTCAAAGCCCTCTTAGTTGTGTAAAGGGGTTCTAGTGTGCTATAAGAACGCTCTGTCAAGATGAAGCGTTAAAATAAGATTCTTCGTTGTGTTCTTCTCGAGCTTCACTTTTTCGCTACCTTGAACTTCATAGCATATACCCTGTGGAAAGCTCTTGGTGTCTACGTGGTTAAAAATATTTTTCAACAGCGTACTACAGGCGAAATCTCTTCTAAGACAAAGCTTGGCACTTAAACTCGCACTGGCGGTAAGGCAGAGCTTTTGGTGGGGTTTCACTCTCACCACAGCGACTGCGATCTTCAAAGCACGAGCGTTACAAGGGAGGGCTTGCCGAAGGGTATGTCCCAAAGGTAAAATATTGTCAAAAATTGACTCATATGTTCCTGGTTTTTGAGGCACCTTGACAGGACTAGGTATAAAAGCTTAGTAGATACGTTACTGTCATGTGTTTTTTACGTTTCCATTTCCCTTGTACTCTTTCACCCCCTTCACCCTCCATAAAGGTCAAATTCCATAACTTTGTCATAGCAAAATTGGAGATTGTAAACAGTAACTTGCTTTACCAAGCAACTCGGTATGAATAAACATGACGCGCATTGTCTGGGTGTCGGGGAGTAGGAGAAATGTCTAGATTTCAAAGCATCTTTCACCTACAGCCGGTATGACCAGCTAACTTTATTTGTGCCAACCTACTTAGAATAATTGAAAATCATGAGTTATCTTTTAAACTCGTCGGCTCCGGCTGTGAATATCTACCCTTCCTCAGATGTATTGTTGCACCAGAACCTGCAAAGAGTGGAGGAATTATGGGAGTCTGTTCTCCGCCAGGAATGTGGTCAAAATATGGTGGATCTTCTCCGGCAACTACGGAATTTATGTTCGCCAGAAGGACAAGCAACCAATGATCAAGCATCTGTATTCAAGTTGATAGAACAACTTAATATCAACGATGCAATACGGGCAGCGCGTGCGTTTGCTCTCTATTTTCAGTTGATCAACATTATAGAGCAGGACTATGAGCAGAGGCAGCAATTAACTCGCTATGAGTCGCAACCTAAATCAAATGTCTTCGGTTCCGCGAACCAAAAGGAAGCAGAAGCTCCGATAAACAGTGGGGTAGGAGCAGATAGACAGACAAAAAGTTGGCAATCAAACTCAACCGGAAAACAAAAAGGCACTTTTGCTACTTTATTTCCTCGGCTACACAATCTAAATGTCCCACCCCAGCAAATTCAACGTCTCATGGAACATTTGGATGTGCAGCTCGTATTTACAGCCCATCCAACAGAAATTGTCCGTCATACCATCCGCGATAAGCAGCGTAAAGTTGTACGACTCATGCAACAACTAGATATCGTGGAAACGCGCAGCCAGAATGGTAGTCAACTTGCAGAAGCAGAAGAAATACGCGAACAATTGCTCGAAGAGATCCGCTTGTGGTGGCGTACCGATGAGTTGCACCAGTTCAAACCCTCGGTATTGGATGAAGTCGATTATACTCTGCATTATTTCCAAGAAGTTTTATTTGATGCTATTCCCCACCTTTACAAACGCTTCAAGTACGCTTTAGGAAAAACTTTTCCTTGGCTGGAACCGCCACGCAAAGACTTCTGTAGGTTTGGTTCTTGGGTAGGTGCAGATAGAGATGGAAACCCGTCAGTCACACCAGAGATTACTTGGCAGACAGCTTGCTACCAACGAAACATGGTGTTAGAAAAGTATATTACCTCAGTTAAGCGGTTGATAAACTTGCTAAGTCTATCACTTCACTGGAGTGATGTTTTGCCAGACTTGCTGGAATCATTAGAACTGGAACAATCACAATTGAGTGAAGTTTACGATGAATTAGCGTTGCGTTATCGGCAAGAACCTTATCGGTTAAAACTTTCTTATGTCCTTAAGCGATTGGAAAATACCCGCGATCGCAATCTGGCTTTGTACAAGCGGGAAACACCGAAAAGTAAGAACACTCCAATTTACCAATTGGGAGCAGAGTTTCTTGCAGAACTACGGCTGATTGAACGCAATTTGACGGAAACAGGTTTAAGCTGTCAGGAACTAGAAAATCTGATCTGTCAAGTAGAAATTTTTGGCTTCAATCTGACGCAACTTGATATTCGTCAGGAATCATCCCGCCATTCAGATGTTTTGAATGAGATTTTGGAATACCTGGGAGTTCTACCTCAATCATACAATGAACTTTCAGAGTCCGAGAGAGTCTCTTGGCTTGTAGGAGAACTGCAAACCCGTCGGCCGCTGATTCCTGCCCAACTTCCATTTTCCGAGAAAACCAACGATGTGATTGAAACCCTACGGGTGGTGCGATCGCTACAACAAGAGTTTGGTTCAAATATCTGCCAAACATACATCATTAGTATGTGCCGTGAAGTCAGCGATGTACTGGAAGTATTGCTATTAATCAAAGAAGCAGGACTTTACGACCCCGGTACCGCTCATGGTACAATTCAGGTAGTGCCTCTGTTTGAGACTGTAGAAGATTTACAACGCTCAAAAAGCGTGATGCGGCATTTGTTTGAACTCCCTCTATATCGGGCTTTCTTAGCTGGAGGCTATACCTTAATTAAAGGAGACAAGGAAAACACCGAAGACAAGGAAACAATATCTTCTACGATTTCCTCACTTCCCTCTTCCCTGACTCTTAATTTGCAAGAAGTCATGCTAGGGTATTCTGACAGTAACAAAGACTCTGGTTTTTTAAGTAGTAACTGGGAAATTCATAAAGCCCAAAAATCTTTGCAGCAAATAGCTGAGGAATATAGTATTACTCTTCGGATTTTCCACGGACGTGGTGGTTCCGTTGGACGTGGCGGTGGGCCATCTTATGAAGCTATTTTGGCTCAGCCAGGTCACAGCATCAACGGGCGAATCAAAATTACCGAACAAGGAGAAGTATTGGCTTCCAAATACTCCTTGAAAGATTTAGCTTTATACAATCTTGAAACCATCACTACTGCTGTTATCCAAGCAAGCTTGTTGCGGACAGGGTTTGATGATATCCAACCTTGGAATGAGATTATGGAAGAGTTGGCAGCGCGATCGCGTACCCACTATCGCGCCCTGATATACGAACAACCTGATTTTATTGACTTCTTCCACCAAGTCACTCCGATTGAGGAAATTAGTCAGTTACAAATCAGTTCTCGTCCCGCTCGTCGTCCATCAGGTAAGAAGGATTTAAGCAGCCTGCGAGCAATTCCTTGGGTATTCAGTTGGACGCAAACCCGGTTTTTACTTCCTTCTTGGTATGGTATGGGTACAGCTTTGCAAGAATTTTTACATGAAGATCCAGAAGAAAACCTGCAACTCCTACGCTATTTTTATGTCAAGTGGCCCTTCTTCAAGATGGTGATTTCTAAAGCAGAGATGACCTTAGCAAAGGTAGACTTGCAAATGGCAAAGCACTATGTAGACGAATTGTCAAATCCTGAGGATAAAGATCGTCTTCAGAAGGTTTTTGAGCAAATTGCTCGCGAATATTATCTGATACGAGATTTAGTTCTACAAATTACTGGTCACCAACGACTTTTGGATGGCGATCCCATACTACAGCGTTCCGTACAATTACGTAATGGTACAATTGTACCGCTAGGTTTTATACAGGTTTCTCTTCTAAAACGCCTGCGCCAGTCTCGAACTAATTTCACTTCCGGAGTTATCCACTCTCGTTACAGTAAAGGTGAGTTACTGCGAGGAGCATTATTAACTATTAATGGTATTGCAGCAGGAATGAGAAATACTGGTTGAAATGTAAATTGTTGGTAGTTAGTCGTTAGTGGGAAATGTAACCAACTACTACCAACTACCAACTTCAAACAACTACCAACTCCCAATAAACAAATGAATCGAGTTCTAACTTGCACCTTTTTAGCACTACTTGCAGGCTTTTTTAGTAGTTACGTCGGTGGGCAAATTTCCCTAATTCTTCACAGCCAGAAATGTCAAAACCAAGCTTGGGGTTTCCAACAGATGTGTAATGCTTGGGAGACTCCAGGGGCAATATGGCAGGGTAGTACAACAGGAATGTGGACAGGGACTGTTTTAGGGGCATTTGTTGGGGGAACGGTGACGCGACAAGGTAGGAAGTAGCATAGATTTAATCCAGGCGTTGCGTAAAACAGGGATGAACATTGAACCGCCAAGAACGCCAAGAATTAAGTTTTTCGTTATATAGAGAAAATAAAATCATCCCGCAAATATGCAACGCCTTAATCCACATCACATCTCAGTACATGTCTTGCGGATATCAAACCCGCCTTTACAAGAGTGGGAAAAGTTTTGTGTCACTATTACTGGTAAAATGTATGATTAGCCCAGGTTTCTAGTTAGACATGTGTGGTGTTTACCCATCAAAGCCTTAACTATGTAACTAGCAACTTATTACTTTATTAGTCACAACGGTGCATTACCATGACTGCTGAAACTAACCAAGAGAATCAAACGACTACAGGTGCTGATGCAATTGATGAGGCGATATCGCGAGGGATTGATTTTGACGGATCTCCGATTCCGCCTACCAAGCTGGAACTTTATCATAAAGTCATGGCACTAGAAGCAAGCAGACAGCGCAGTGGTGTATCGAATACCATGCGATCGCGCATCGTGCGGATTGGGGCAAAACATATTCCCCAAGCTGAACTCGATGAAATGCTAAAGGAAGCAGATTTCGCCCCTTTGAAAGACAAGGAAATTGCCTTTTTCTACAGCAAAAAATGATTCCTTTACGGGCGAAGGGATCTACGCCCTACGCACGACTTCTCTTACCAGAAATCTGTAACTTCGTACCCCTGCTCCGCTAGCATTTGTCGCAGTAGAGGTAAGCTAAGTCCAATTACGTTACTGTGACAACCTTCTATTTTTTCCACAAAGAGACTGCCATATCCTTCAAGTGCAAAACTACCAGCACACTTGAGGGGTTCACCCGTGGCAACATAAGCATTGATTGCGCGATCGCTCATTTGAGCAAAGTATACTCTTGTCACCTGACACCTTACCAAAGTTCGATTTTGGGACAGATCGATTAAGGCATGACCCGTGTAAAGATCTCCAAAGTTTCCTTGCATTTTTTGCCAACGTAAGCAGGCTTCTTCAGAATTAGCTGGCTTACCATGAATCTCGCCTTGAAGAGCTAAAACTGAATCGCAACCCATGATTAAAGCCGATTCAAATTGAGGGGCAACAGTTTCTGCCTTTTTATGTGCCAGAGTTTGTACGAGTTGTGCGGGATCAGATAATTGAACCTGTGACTCATCAAAATTACTAGGGCAAGCGATCAGTTCAATGCCAACCGTTTGTAGTAAGCGCAGTCTTGCTGGTGAAGCCGAGGCTAGTACAAATTGGGGAATTTGCATAATAAAACTTGATATACGAATAACACGGAGTAGGGGCGGGTTTTGTCAGATGTTGTGTTTGCTTCGATGTTGTTTCGATTAAACCCGCCCCTACGCGCCCATTGCTTGCTAATAAACTGAAAAAGAACTTACAGATTCTTCCACAGACTGTTTGATTTTTGGCCAACGCTTTTCAGACACTGAAGCATTAAATGTAAAAAGTTTACCACGGCTGACAGCAACGTTGGCAAGGTTGTGGCGCTGTTGATTGTTAGGGAGTTTGACTACATACTCTAAAAGATAGTATGTCTTCCCGTTAGATTCCCGCTCTTGGGCATTCACTAATTCAGCTTGGCGATTAGAACCAACTGGTGCAAGGGCGTTTTTTCCTAGTCTATATCCTACTTCTCCTGGTGTCCCCAACTGTGCTAAAGTTTTACCTTCTGGAACTGGACTAATTACCACAGAAACATTTTCACTCATCTCAATCAAATCATGGAACACAACATCGGGTCCGTTGGCAACTTTAATTTGTACCCAGCCATTAGGATATAGGAATTGATAGCCATCAGTGGTGTTGACATAGCTTCTGAGTCCATCAGCAAGCGCAACATCAGAATGACTTAGACAAAAGCTCAAAACCAACAGCAAAATTAATATAATTCGTTTCCACATTTCTCTACTTTCCTTTGGGCTGGAAGCAATATTTATGACAAGCCTAATTTCACAAATCTATTGTCCCACGTATGCTGACAACTTACGAACTACGTTGGTTTTACCCTGGTAAAGTTCCTGAAAACATTAAGCTGTGGTTTGAGCAAGATTGTCTCATGAACCCTTCATCACCCCCAGAAGAACGTTCAGATGTGTATCTTTACTCACCTGAAAGTAGCTACTTGGGAATAAAGCTACGGCAAGGACGCCTGGATGTCAAATGGCGCAAAGCAGAAATAGGCGTTGTGAAGTTTAGTGAGTTTGCAGAGGGGAATGTAGAAAAATGGGGTAAGTGGCTGTGTTGCGATCCTACAGAAGAAAGTTTTCAACCGAACCAAGTTTTAAGTAATCCTACTTGGGTAAGTGTTCAAAAAACTAGGTACTCACAACTTTACCAAATATTACCTAACTTTTCACCGCAACCTATCTCAGCCGATAAAAGTATTGATAATGGTTGTAGTGTGGAACTGACCTCTATAATTATTCACGAAAATTCTTGGTGGAGTCTTGCGTTTGAAGCCTCAGGCGAAGATAACCGTCTGATGGATAATCTTCAGGCAACAGCCAATTTAGTATTCAATTCTTATAATGGAACGAAATTGCATGAGAATTCTTACGGTTACCCTAGTTGGTTGGCGTTTGTTAATCTATGTTAGCTGGCACTATTTCTAAGCAAATAATCCCCTCAAGATACAAAAATCTTCTTGTATTGAAGAAATTAGCGCTTAATTCTTTTTCCTTATTATTCCTCATAATCAACCCAGCTATATAACTAGCAACTTACGTTACTACTCAAAAACTACGTCTTCATAAAGTGCCGTCATTGCGCTTTCAAAGTCAATGCTTTTAAGTTGAAATAATTGCTGTTGTGAGGTGTAAGACTGCAATATCCAAAATCCTTCGCTGCGTCGAAAACACTCAACTCGCTGGCGCTTGGTGTTAATTAAGACATATTCTTGTAAAGTTTCTAACTGCTCGTAATCAGCGAACTTATCACCTCTGTCGAAGGCTTCGGTCGATTCAGATAAAACTTCAACAATTAAACAGGGAAATTTTTTATAAGCAGGTGTTCCGCGATCACGTTCGTCACATGTAACTATAATATCGGGGTAGTAGTATCTATTTTGTTTTTCGATTCGCACCTTCATATCAGATATATAAACACGACAACCAGAACCTCGGACGTGGTTACGGAGAAGTGCAAATAGGTTTCCGGCAATGGTAACGTGAGGGTCAAGTGCCCCTGCCATTGCGTAAATTTCCCCGTCGATATATTCGTGTTTGATATCACTTTTTTCCTCTAATTGGAGGTATTCATCTGGAGTGAGGTAAGTTGGTTGAGGAGAAGCGACCATTATTTTAAGTAATATACTAAATTGTAATTGTTCTTTGATGGGAATGAAAACTGGAATTTCAAGTTTCATACTGGGGGAAATTCCGTTACACCAATCAAATTATCCTTCTAGCAAACGTTGTACTGAAACTAAAATTTCCGAAAATGCCAAAGGACTGACTTCTCCCTGACTCAGCATTACCTCTAATTGATAATCGCCATTGAGAGGATTGCGTATAATTTTGACAAGATGATTCTTTAAATCTACAATCCAATATTCTGGAATCTCTGCTTTTGCGTAAGTTTTTCGCTTTGTTTATAAATCTTTATTCAAGCTGCTATAAGAATATTCAATCAGCAAAAAAATTTTCCGGGTAGGGATGATGGGTAAGATAAAGCTTTTTCAGTGGCTGAACAATTGCCAAATCTGGTTCTGGTTCGGAATTGGTCTCGGGTATGGTAATTGGCTTAGCATCACGTATGAGTGCTTGATTCGCTAACAGTTGGCGTAAATAGTCTGCCGCGTCTGTACTTAATTGGGCGTGTTCTGGTCCCTCTGGAGGTATTTCGATGATTTCTCCATTTAGTAGTTCGACGTGGCGACCCTCTAGAAGACCGACTTTAATCATGCAGTAATAGTCGTCTAGCGTCCATTTCGCGGTAGTAATAGTCATCGCTAGGCTTCCTTAGCGTGGAGGTTTGATCACATTCTATCTTTACTACAATATCTAACTGGTTTGATGAAAAGTTTGGTTGTTACTTACTATTCGTCCGGGCTGCCAGCAAGTTACAAAGGAGTACTAATTGCCACAAGCAATCTGCTGTGTGAATACGGCTGTAATTTAAGACTGTTGACTTTTAATATTTAACGTGCATTGCTTGCTCATACTAGTACACAGGCACAAAGAGAAAGTCTCGGCGGAATTGGTAAGCTTGTTGTTATTGTGAACACTGCGATCGCCAGCAATAAGCTTTTTTAGATCTATTGCTTTCAGTTAAAAAATCACGATTCTCACAAGATATTTTAATGATTATCATTTTAATTATTAGTGACAAGAGTAAGTATATTGAATCTGGGAATAATAATTGTTTTGAAATCAGTATTTTCTCCTCAAACAATACATTTTTAAACTAACCTTAACCTATTCTTTGACGAATGTTTATGCATTCAGTAATGCCAACGTATTAGGCTTTACTAGTTTAGTGTCAAGTCTTATTTCTCAAATAAAAATGAAATAGTCACTGGAATGTATCACCTAGCTGCGGAAAAAAATCTAGGGAGATTGAACGAAAGGCTGAAAAGTGATGTTAAAGGATTTGTTTCTATCAAATTTTTTTAACAAGCTAAAGACTTTTAGAAGTCGAAGCCTGCCGAATTTCGGTATTAGTACTTCTTTAGACTACCAAGAGGTCGGCAATACTTGCACTCTTTGATGCTACAGGATGTGATAGTCGCACTGTAGGATGACCGATCTTTTCTTCAAATTTATCCGTGTTATAACTAACGTAGCCATTATTTATTTATACAAATCCGTGTAAGTAATAGTGAGGAATTGGGGATTGGACTATTACCCATAAGCATTTATCAATATTGGGAGATGTGAATGAGATATATAGCAAGGACTTCTTGGACAAGGCGACATTTTTTACAATTGTTCGTAGCAATGTTTATAGCAACGCTCTTAGTGTGGGGAAACTGGAACCCAACCATTGCTAGCAAACCTCGCCTTCCCAAAGTAATTTTGATTTCGCTAGACGGTGCAACACCAAGACTGCTTAACCAATATCTTGCCGATGGTACACTGAGTCAAAATCGGGGTATAGGGTTACTGCGAAGACAAGGAACTTTTGCCAAGCAGAACACAACGATTACCCCATCCCTGACGGCTCCTTCACATATTGCGATCGCCACAGGTTCTGTTGCCGCAAATAATGACATTAACGCCAATACCTTCCATTTAGTCGCTAGTCCTTTTAGCCAAAATATTAGTGGCTTCAATGCCCCCATTGGCGGTTACTCTGTTAGTATTGACGGACCTACAGAAAGTACGGATTTAACAGCACAGCCAATCTGGCAAGCTTTAAAGCAAAACGGTAAGAAGATCGTTGCCGCCACATTTCCTGGGGCAGATGGGGCAGATATTACAGTGCCAGGACTGCTAAATAACCCAATCGTGCAGTCAGCGAGTAAGAGAACTGTAGATTATACCGTCCCCTTTGGAGCTTTTGCTGGGGTGGGAGCAAGTGGCTTTAGTCTGACAGCCGCAGATTTTGCAACTGCACCTCAAACAACTATCGATCAACTGCAAGCAGCTGGAAAAGTTTCCAACAGCGAGATTTTACAGACAAATAGATCTTTTGATACGTTTACTGTGGGTGGAGTGAATTACAACATCCAAGTTGCCGCCCTCGATACAACTAACGATAATAAAACCAATTACGACACGTTAGTCTTCTTTGATGCCAATCAAGGTATTCAGTCAGGACCATTTAGTTTACCTTCCACTGGCCCTGCTTATGTAAAAGTCAGCGAGCAAAAGTCCAGTCAATTTTACTTCGAGGGTAGCTCTAACAAAGCAGGAGCCGCTTTTTACGTAAGTACCTTAGCTCCCGACTTGTCCATTGTCCACTTTGCTCGCTACTCTGCTAATTACATTCCACGCAACCCAGCAGTTCTAGCAAATGTAGACGATATCAACAATAATGTTGGTTTCTGGGCAGATCAGGCAGACTACCGCTTCCCCGAACGACTGAACCCTGGAATTGATAATTTCTCTGACCAAGAATTAGAAGCTATTTACGAGGATCAAGTTAGAAATTTTGTTGATTACCAAACTCGTGTAGCTTTACGAGCAATTCGTCAGAGTCCCAAAGCTGATTTAGCAATGATCTACATTGAGGAACCTGATGGTTCAGAACATCAGTTTCTCATTACCGATGCACGTCAGGCAACCAATCCCCGCGATCCAAACTCAATTGGATCGGCTCAAGATCGAGAGAAAATTGCTCGCTATGACAATTATGTAAAAGTCGCTTACCAAGCAGCCGATCGCGCAGTACAACGGATTATTGAAGCCGTTGGCACCAATCGCAAAGGTATACCGAATAGCAACATCATCGTTGTTTCCGACCACGGATTTGACCCCTTCCACACCACTGTTAATATAAATAGCTTCCTCCAGAGTAAGGGCTTTGATACCAATAAAGTCAGAGCCGTCACTTCTGGTCCTGCGGCTAATATTTACATCAATTTGCAAGGACGGGAACCCAACGGCACGGTTACGCATGAAGAGTACGTCACACTGCAACAGCAACTACAGGATGCACTCAAGTCGTTTGTTGACACCAATCCTTACTATACAGACGGCAGCACGCAAGTTTTTGACAAAGTTTATACCCGACCTATTCCTGCTAACCTGAATGATCCCTCCTTTGGTATAAGCACAAATGAGTTCATAGGTCAAGATACTGGCGATGTTTTTGCTCTACTGACAGAAAGCTATAACTTTGACGGTATTCAGACTCCAGTAGTAACGCGTTTTGGAGATAGCTCTAGTAGTCCTGTATTATCCGTACCAAACTTCTACGGTGCCCACGGATACGACCCCAATCTAATTAACATGAGTGCCATTTTTTACGCGGCTGGACCTGATATTGAACGTGGAACTCTAGACAAAGTTCGCAATATCGATATTGCACCAACAATCTTACGCCTACTGAATGTTGAACCTGCTTCAACAGTGCAGGGTGAATCTGTTTTGAATTAGTGATCGCTTGTCCTGTTAAAGTAGCCAATTCCCTCTCCAATTATCGGGGAGGGATAGAGTGGGGTAAAACTGACACTCATATCCAAGGAAAGTGAACTATTTCAAACTTGTGTATATACCGTTACTTAATAAAGAGGGTAGTATAGTTCGGTTATTACGCATATCTTCATACAGAATTGGTATTAGCTGTTGCAGACTGGCATTGGGGAGTAGAATTTGGAAAGTGATGTAGTCCATTATTCATTGATGTGAAAACTACTGTAATAATGTAGTTTTAAAGTCTGGCTACCACAACAAAACAAGTTTACTCCCTCCTCCCCAAGAATGCCCACCGAAGCTGAATACCGCAACCAAATTGCTCCCTACAATCAGAAACATTTGTTAGAACTCTGGCAACAAATTCTCTCAGGTGAAACCCCTGACTGGGAACCTGGTAAAGCTATTGAATACCTTGTGATTCGCGCCTTTGAAATTGAAGGAGCGGACGTAACCTACCCCTACACTGTCCGTATAAGTGGCACCATTGTCGAACAAATCGATGGCGCAGTTTACACAGATGGACTTGCGTGCTTAGTGGAATGTAAAGATCGAGAAGGGAACATCGCCATCGATCCTGTTGCCAAACTTCGCAACCAGCTTCTACGAAGACCTGCAGGAGCCGTTGGCATAGTCTGCAGCACGACAGGCTTTACCGAAGCAACAATTATTCTAGCTCAGTATAATGCTAATCAAGCCATCCTGCTTTGGGAGCAAGACGATCTCGACTATGCTCTACAGCATCAATCAATGCGGCAGGGACTCGTGAAAAAATATCGTTACTGTATTGAGCGTGGATTACCCAACTATAACCTGATCGACGGAGACTTGTCATGAAATTAGCTTACCTCATCACCGAATATAAAGAGACTGCACTCATCCTAAAACACCTCCTCCCCCAACACCTAATGCAAGTTACTGAAATTGTTGCAACCAGTACCCGTTCCAGTGCCCAATCTCTAGCAGGGACTTTAATGTCCAAGCGATCGCGCCCTGTCGCCTTGGTTTTAAATGCTAATACTATTGATACATCCTCAATCCAAGAACAACTCACTACTATTACTACCCTACTCTTGCCTGCCTCCTCTGGGGAACCCTACCAAGTTTTCTTGGCTGCTCCAACTGTCGTGATCCTGCTACAGAATGCCACGTCACCTAAACCAATCTCAGAATTATTAGCAGGTTTAAGCACCGAGCAAATTCAATCCCTCCAACAGCTACCCCTGCTACAACAAATCACCCAATTTCTCACCAATGCTTTTGCTCAAGCTGCTTAAAAAGAAAGATTGCTCTTATCAACGCTGTTTCCAATGACGTAAGAGGCGAAGGATAATAAAGCTGAGCAAAGCGGCGATCGCACCTCCAAAATCTCCTACCTCTAATTGCTGATTACCTTTGTTGAACCAAGACGTTTCTGCATCTGTGAATTCTGGGACTTTGTCGAAATATACAACCCTTTCCTCATATCGCTGTGTAATGCCTTGGGTGTTCCAATGAGCTAGTTGCTCAACTGATCTCCTATCTTACTGCAACATCATTAACAACTTATCTAACTCTGGTGTTGCTTTTGCCTCTCCCTCCCCTTTTTTCTCTGCCTCCTCTGCGCCTATAGGGTTCGTTTCCTCAACCTTCCTTAAAAGCCGCATCCCAGTATCATGCGCCACCTCTCCCACTTCCCCAATATCTAAATTACCCAACTGCACCATCCGCCCTGCTAATTCCGTATTCGATCCGTTGGATGCTAACAATCTTTCACCAAAGCGCCGCAACCACGCCAACAATTCTGCTTCACGAATGTATTTTGCCGCCAAAAACCCCTTCACTCTTCCCTTAGTCCAACCTTCATTTACCCCTGCCAACAGTTCGAGAAACAAAGTTTCATACTCTGTATCTGTCAACACCCGTGATTTTACTACTGTGTTTCCTCCAGTTGACTCTCTTGCTGGATTGCCAAACCACTGCTGTAAAACCCTTTTCAACCATTGCCAAAGCCGTTTAAGCATCTGCCTTTGTATCCCATCGATCCCAATTTTAGCGGCTTGATGCAACTGGCAAGCGTTCATCGCGATATTACATTCGTAGGGGCGAACGGCTGTTCGCCCTTAAAATAAGCGTCTGCCTCATCCAAAATAAACACCGTTATAGTTCGGAGCGCTTGCTCATATTAACCATGTTCTAGTATTGTAGTTCAATAAGCACAAGCTTAGCGGTTTATCTACCTAAAATTGCTGAGAGAAAGAAGGGTGTGAGGCGTAGGGGAAAATTTGTCTATCGTATTAATTATGAAATTAGCTTACCTCATCACCGAACACAAAGAAACTGCACTGATTCTAAAACTGTTTCCAATGACGTAAGAGGCGAAGAATAATAAAGCTGAGCAAAGCTGAGATCGCACCAATTCCCAAGCTCAACACAAAGACTTCGATTCGGTAATAAGTGAGAGTTGATAGAGTGCAAAAATAAAGCTATCGTATTAATTCTGAGAGGTTGCAAGATTCCCGACTTATTGAAGAATAAACTTTAGCAAACTGAGTCAAAAATCTGTTGCGCGGTGAGATTTAATTGGGGAAAAGTAGGGGATATGATGGGATTGTTGCTTTGAAATGGAGTCATTTGATACTCGCCATCCACTAACTCACATACAAAAATGGTAGGCTGTTTAGGATTGCCGAGAAACTTCCGCGCACCCAATGCAGCATAATCAACAATCCAATATTCGGGAATTCGCATCTCCTCATAGTCTGCAGATTTTTTGTGATAGTCATCCCGCCAGTTAGTCGAAACAACTTCAATGACTAACGGTACTGATTCGGGCTGAGTAACTGTAGATTTTTTTTTCCAAAGTGGTTCGTTTTTCAAATTCCCCTGGTTTACTACCAATATATCAGGCCAGTAACCTGAATCAGTACTATGAGTTTTCACAAACCCTGTTTTGGGGATATTAAAAGGAAGATTTAGCCGATCAACTTCGACCCCTAATTTTCGTGTCAAAAAACCGACAACATCTTCATGATCGCCAGATGGTGGAGGCATTTCAATTATGACTCCTTTATGCAGTTCGTAGCGTTTACCGTCGTTGGGATACCATTCAATAAATGCATCAAAGGTTACTAATTTGAGTAAAGCTTGGGTCATAATCTCACCTCCATCATTCCAGAATATTAATGGTTAGTTTCATTATGATCAGTCATAGAGACATGCTTGTAATAAATCTTAATTAGGAACTGTTTACGCTTCTTGGAAAATGATTTCCTGAAACTGAATCATATCTTTTTGGGGATCGGCATGGTTGACTTTGACTGACACTTGTTCGCCTAGACTGACAGCACGTTTAAAAAACATTGGCAGTTGTAAGCCTAAATCTTCTAATAAAATTAGCGCCAAATTGCTGTCTTCCCTCAGCCACATCAGTACTGTAACTTGCCAAACTTTACTTGGTTGGCGACGCAGATACTCTAAAGCCCAATATCTATTTGTTTGGCGTTCTACCATTGTCACCTCTTGGGTAATAGTAGAGACAGTCATCATGACTTCTTTAAGTTGTTCTCCTGAGAAGGGGAGAACTTCACCGCGTAGGTGAGCTTTTAACTGAAAATGAGTTAATAAGTCGCTATAGCGGCGGATGGGAGATGTCGCTTGAGTGTATGTATTTAAACCCAAACCCGCATGACGCATGGGGGTAATACTCATTTCGCTCTTGGGCATACAACGACGCATTGCACAAGCGCGGACAAATCCGGCTGGCAGTTGGAGCAATTCCTCGTCAGGGGGTAATTCTGGCTGCGGTTGACCTCGAAAAGGGAGAGGAATGTTATGAGTTTGACCGTAGCGGGCAGCAACTTCACCAGCAACTATCATCATTTCTGCGACTAATTGCCGAGAGAGGGAGTCGTCTAAAACGTCGATACAGATGTCGTCATCTTTGACTTTGATCATCGCCTCTGGCATGTTGATACTGATTGCTCCTTGGTCATATCGCCAAGTTTTGCGTCGTTGCGCCCAAGTCGCGATCGCCTCAATTTCTGGTTCCGCTTCCACACCCAACTCCAGCATCTCATCGACATCTTCATATGTCAGACGATATGTCGGCTTAATAAAACTGGCATGAATACTATAATCGTCTACAGCCCCTGCGGGATCTAAAATAATCCCAAAACTCAAAGCGCAACAAACTTTTCCCTGTACTAGACTCATTGGTCCGGTTGCCAATACTTCTGGGAACATAGGGATCATTCCTGTCGGCAAGTAGACTGTACTACCCCTTTTTCTGGCGTCTAGGTCTAATTCATTCTCTGGTATCAGCCACCGTGTGGGATCGGCAATATGTACCCACAATCTTTCCCGTCCATCGGTGAGTATTTCCCAACTCAGACCATCGTCTATTTCGGTGGTACTCTCATCATCTATTGTATATACTTTCAAATGTGTGAGATCTAGACGGTTTGCATCTTTATCTGGCGGAGGGGAATCCAAACGCTGTTGCGCCACTTCTAATACCTTACTAGGGAACTGAACCGGAATTGACGAACGACGCAGAAATAAGTTCTCATACTGACTCCACCAACCCAAGTCTACCAATAACTGAAACGCTCCTTGAGGAGTCGCTGAGCGTCCTAGCATGTTCATGGTTTCTTGGACTGGTGTTGGTGGAGGGTAGGCACGAGCCAAAGAGTCATAATTTAGCCCGACACGGACAACGTCAGCTAAGAGGGCTGCATATTTCTCTAATGCTTCTAAACGGTGACGATCATGGCGTTGCCAATCTACGACTTCACCATTTAGTGCTTGCTCTACACGAGCTAAAAATTCTTGCTGTCCTCGGGCTTTTATCGCCTCTACTTCTAATTGGTGTTTACGTTCTGTTACCGCTGTAGCCGTTCGTGGTTCGTAAGCTTCTCCCTTTTGCTTGAAGTATATTTTATCATCTGATAACAAGCAATAGGCGGCATAACGCTGTGAGGCACTAGATTCAGAAAACAGCAGATTCGCCATTTCCTCTGGAGTCACTGTTTCTCCATCCTCTACCAGTAATTCCCAAGCTACTTCCAAACTCGATGGATCTAAATAAGGTTTTACCTCCTCGAGAAATTGTGCTATTTGCGAAGGCTTGTAGGTTTGTCCGGTAATGACATAAGTCATTTGCCGAGGTGCGAGACTGTGCGATTGACCCCGTTCATCTACCACAAACCAACGAGTTTTACCATCTGGACGGTCTACTATACCCAGACGGCGATCGCTTTGAGGTCTAAATTCAACTAGCGTCCCCTTCTCCACAAGCCTTACAATTAATTCAGATTTTATATTTTGGATTTTGGATTTTGGATTTTGGATTAAATAATTGCTATCAAATCCGCCATCCGATGAATTGAAATTTGGGAGGTTAATTTACACTCCCTGACTGAGATTTTAGATTTTGGATTCAGGAACACGAAGCTAAACGCAAGTAAGCTGGGGATTCTTTTAATAATCCGCGCATCCGATGCTGGAAAGTTTGCTCTTTTTGCGTGAAACCAAAAGCGCTCCTCACATTCTGATCTGTAAACAAAGCAGCTGTTAGGTCCCGGCTTCCAAAATACTTTCTTTCCGCATCCGCGCATCCAAAATTAACTTAGCCTTCCGCATTAATAAATGGCAACAAAGCCACAATTCTTGCGCGTTTGATCGACAATGTCAACTCTCGCTGTTGCTGAGATGTGAGTCCGGTAATCCGGCGCGGTAGAATCTTGCCTCGCTCGGTGACAAACTTACGCAATAAATCTACATCTTTATAATCTATTGGTTCTCCTGGCTTGATTGGAGACAGCCGACGACGGTAATAGCTCATATGTTACTTGATTTCCTTGTGAACAGTATGTTTATTGCAGTGAGTGCAGAACTTTTTGAGTTCTAGCCGATTAGTGGTATTGCGACGGTTTTTCGTAGTGGTATAACGTGAAACGCCAGGTGAGCGCTTTTCTACGTTGGTGCGACACTCAGTACATTCTAGTGTCACTATTATGCGGACACCTTTACCCTTAGCCATAATCTTACAAACGTAAAGCCTGCTTTAGAATTAACACAAATCACTATTGTCTCATATCTCGCCGCATTTTTTCAACTAATCGCTTGACTTTTATATCCAGCGAATAGCCTCGAAGCGATGAAACTATAATAGTTTTAGCATAGCGATCATGCAAAGCTTGTCGCATCTGAGTATCCGAAAAAGCTGCACCAAAGTCAATGGCCAAAGGAATCACAAGCAGTAGAGCCGTAGGATTGCGGACAATATTGCTGAGGGTGATAGAAACTAAAAGCGCACCCAAGCCAACGATACCCTCTCGCTTTAAAAGAGTTTGCAAATCAGGAACCTTTCCCCGTTGGACTTCCAGAAGTTTGATGTCAACAGCATAACGTCCCAAACTTTGCCCCTGATTTCTATAAGGTAATATCACTCGTAAAATCACCCAGGCGATCGCGAAAACGAGTATTGGCACAATTTGAATACCAAACTCACTGCTTCCCAAAAGCGAACTGAGCAACCAGACAATAAAAAAATCAATCAAGAGTGCCATAGCTCTTCGTCCCAACTCAACCTGAGAATAGTGCTTAGGTGTCACTCGTTCAATAGTCATAACCTCTAAAAATAAAAGATTAATTTATAGGATGTCTAAGCGACAGCGTAACGTACCTTCCAGCAATATCGCTCAAGAAGAGTGTTATTTTTGGTAAAGCTAGAATTATAGATCTCCGACTTCTTCAAGAAATCGGAGATCTGTGTCGCGGAATTAAAAATTACAAATTAAAAAAGCTGAGATTGTTGGCTTTCTAGCAGTTGCGTAGACGCATATAGCGATCCGTTGAGGAGTCGTGAAAATTATTGTTTGAATGTAGACGCGAAGCGGTGAAGCAGCGCTGCAGGCGGGAAACCCGCCGTAGGCGACTGTGTTAGCGTAGCGTTAGCGATAGCGTTAGCGAAGCGTTAGCGAGTCCTCGAGCGTCAGCGTTAGCGATAGCGAAGCGTTAGCGAGTCCTCGAGCGTCAGCGTTAGCGATAGCGTAGCGTTAGCGAGGCACGAGCGTC
>JAQYWO010000282.1 GCA_029379215.1 Rhizonema sp. PD37 | reverse complement strand
CTTATAAAAAATCTGACTAAAGATAGATTTATTACTAATAATCATCATGAATAAAAATTTTCAGATAAATGAAACACTCTAACGCCAAACATTCGGAACCTAGTAACTGAGACGGAAAATTCACTTTTTCTTCAATTGAGAGTAGAGCAAAGGATATAGAGAACCGATATCAATCAAAAAATTTATGCTAACTTTATATGAATGATGAGTTTGTTGAATATAATAATTAATATATGATTCAAGTAAGCAATTTATTTTTTTTCTAACGTGCTAAAAGCAGAAAACAGCAGAAACTGGTCGCAAGAAAGCCGTTATGGAAGGCGTGGTAGCCCTTGCTTATTTGCACCAATGGTGGAATTTAACGTGATGTCCGAAGTTGGTGACACTCCACCATAAATTATTTCACTTGCTAATAACTTGATCAATTTCATATATATAAGTAAGTAAGCTTTAATCACCCCCACAAAGCTTAGCTACTTCAAGTAGATTACAGGATTACAACGTCAGCTTAGCTAATTCATCTTCACAAATGGAAGCGGTCATTTGCGCCATTGCGGGCATCGTTATATGCGTAACGGGTGTATCCCAATGCACCGAAAAAATACCTGAAGAATAGAATTCGCATGCTTCTGCCCGTGTCAGTGAGAGACTCGTAGTAAGCCACTGTTGTCCAAACAGCCAATTTAATGGACTATTCCTACTCTTAGGGATGCTCGCTTAAGCGACGATAGTGCATGTTTTATAGCAAATACAACCTTTTAAGGGTTATTACTACCAATTGAAGTAGGGAAAATCATTACGTCAAATACCCAAACTTAAACTTAGCTCTCCACTAGGAGGCTACTCATGCTGCTATGAAGTACACCTACTCATATTTAAAGCATGAAAAGCGAAATCACCCTAAATAAATATCTGTCAGAACCAACTGAAATCACCCTAATTGTAAGGAGTTAAGACAATGTCGCTAAATATTAATTCGCAACAACCTCTAGTCAGTGTTATAATCCCCACTTATAATCGCTCAAACTATCTCACTCAAGCGATCGCCAGTGCTGTTGGGCAGAGTTATAAAAATATTGAGATTATTGTGTCGGATGATTGTAGTCCGGAAAATCAGCGAAAAATCATTGAGTCTTTCCAAGATCCACGAATTCGATTTCGGCGCAATCGCCAGAATTTAGGAATATCTCTCAATGTTATTGGTGCGTTTCAAGAAGCGAAAGGCAAATATGTCGCTAGTTTGAATGACGATGATATGTGGAACGAGGATTTCTTAGAAAAGTTAGTCCCGCAGCTTGATGCCAATCCAAATTTAGTGATAGCCTTTAGCGATCACTACGTTATGGATTCGGATGGCAGAATTGATGATGTTGCTACTGAAGAGAATAGCCAACGCTGGAAGCGAGATCAGCTAAAAGAAGGAATTTACCAACCTTTTTATGAAATTGGCATAGTTCATCAAGCTGTAGCGAGTGCAGTAGCTACCGTAATTCGTAAAGACGCGATTGAATGGAACAAATTTGGCCCGCAAATGGGACCTTTTTGGGATCTATACTTAACTTACCTTGCTTGTCGCAATGGTGGTGGAGCATATTATTGTCCAGAAAAATTAAGTAAATACCGCGTACATTCACAATCTGAAACTATGATTAGTGGTAATGTCAACGCCATTGCTAAAATCCGAAAAAGCAAAGCTAGCATTTTTTGCTACCGACAATTTATGGAAGATGAGCAGCTACAAGAGTTCAAGAGCTATTTTCGGGAGCAATGGTTACAGGCACATACAAATTTAGCGATCGGCTTATTGCGAGTTGAACAGATGGCAGAAGCACGTCCATACCTTTTGCACGCTCTCAAATGGCAAAAGTTTAACGTCCGAACTCTTGCAGCACTCGCACTCTCATTCACTCCGAAACCTTTAGCACGTAAATTTCTTTGATAGATTTAGCTGGGGAATTTATTAATACGAATTCTCCAATGTCCGGTTGAACACTTGTAATAAGGTTCGTAGTTGCGCTCTCGAGCGCTCTTAGGAATGAGTTCGACGTAAAAAAAATACTGAAAAATAGACACAGTAAACTTTGTAGCAATATAGGGTTGTTCAAATCAATATCAATATTCTCGAAGTTTGTCAGATTTCATATTGGCAGGATGAGATTTGGTTGTTCTTATCTCAGCATCTGCCAAAAGGGGGTCTGTGTTCAATCAGACCCCCTTTTTTTTAGTCTAAACTCCAGTACATAGAGATATTGACAAAATGTACGCTACTGTAACATATCACAAATGTTCCAAGCCATGTAAGGTAACTTTACAGCAGTAGCTTTAACCTGTTCTGCTTGTGCGACCAGTTGACCGCAAGCATCCCAAGAACCAGAAACAAACATATTTCTCGCACCTTCACCCATGGAAATATTACCTGTGAAATCATCACATTGCACCTGCATTGTTTCTAAATTCACAGTCACATTCACCTGCGGGTTTGCGGCTATTAGTTCTTGCAATTTTTTAGATGTGGCTGCATCTACAGTAACGCAGGGCACTCCGTTAGCTACGCAATTACCGAAAAATATTTCCGCAAAACTTTCACCAATTAAAGCTTGAATGCCCCAGTCACCAATTGCTTTGGGTGCATGCTCTCGTGAAGAACCACAGCCAAAGTTCCGATTGACCACTAAAATTTTTGCACCTTGATACTGTGGTTGGTCGAAAGGATGTGCCCCATTCAGCGCTTTTCTATCATCTGCAAAAGCATGTTCTCCTAACCCATCGAAGGTGACACATTTTAAAAAACGAGCAGGAATGATGCGATCAGTATCAATATCATTGCCTACTAAGGGAATACTAGAACCGGAAATTGATTTTACTTCGCTAACCATAATTGTGGGGAATGAGTAATAAAAAATAGCGCATGGGGAGCAAGTTTTACACGAATTATTTTCTCGTTCCCCTTCTTTCCTTCTTAAAGCAACTCGCGTACATCGAATACAACACCAGTGATCGCAGCAGCTGCAACCATTGCTGGACTCATTAATAATGTGCGTCCAGAAGCAGAACCTTGACGACCTTTAAAGTTACGATTAGAAGAAGAAGCGCTAATTTGCATTCCTTGCAATTTGTCGGGGTTCATTGCTAAACACATCGAACATCCAGGTTCACGCCATTCAAAACCAGCACTAACAAATATTTTATCAAGCCCTTCGGCTTCCGCTTGTTTTTTCACGCGTTCCGAACCAGGGACAGCGAAAGCTTTTACTCCAAGAGCAACCTGTTTACCTTTGGCAATTTTTGCGGCTTCTCGCAAATCACTGATACGTCCATTGGTGCAGCTACCAATAAAGCATACATCTACTTTTGTCCCTTTAATCGCTTGTCCCGGAGCCCAATCCATATATTCGTAAGCTTCTTGAGCAACAAATCTGTCATCTTCCGCTAATTGTTCGAGACTTGGCACTGTTTGGTCAACTCCGATACCTTGACCGGGGGTGATTCCCCAGGTAATGGTGGGGGGAATATCTTCAGCTTGGAAGACAACTACATCATCATACTCTGCATTTTGGTCGCTTCTTAGGGAATCCCACCAAGCCACGGCTTTATCCCATTCTGCACCTTTGGGGGCAAAGTCGCGTTCTTTTAGATACTGGTATGTGACATGATCAGGGTTGACGTAACCGCATCTTGCACCCCCCTCGATCGCCATATTACAAACAGTCATCCGTTCTTCCATGTTCATATTTTCAAAGGTGGTTCCGGCAAACTCGTAAGCGTAACCAACACCACCTTTAACACCTAGGGTGCGAATGATGTGGAGAACTACGTCTTTAGCATAGACTCCAGGTTTCAATGTACCGTTAACTTCGATTTTACGGACTTTTAATTTGGATAGTGCTAGACTTTGCGATGCAAACACGTCACGAACTTGGCTGGTACCAATACCAAATGCGATCGCACCAAATGCACCGTGAGTTGAGGTGTGACTATCACCGCAAGCGATCGTCATTCCTGGTTGGGTAAGTCCAAGTTCTGGAGCGATGACATGGACGATTCCCTGACTACCGGAACCAATATTATAAAAGCGAATATTGTGTTCCTGGACGCTATTTTCTAACGCTTGCATCATCTCTTCTGCCAAGGTATCGACAAAAGGACGCGCTTGGTTGTCGGTAGGTACAATATGGTCAACTGTGGCAACAGTGCGCTCAGGAAACAGTACTTTTAACCCTCTTTCTCGTAGCATAGCAAATGCCTGGGGACTGGTGACCTCATGAATTAAATGTAGTCCTATAAATAGTTGCGTTTGTCCCGACGGTAGCATACCAACTGCGTGCAAGTCCCAAACTTTATCGAATAACGTGCCTTTGTTCATACATTGATCCATTCATTGCCCTTTAATCATGAATGGTAGCAAAAAGTGGGTATGGAGTAGCAATACCTTCGTCAAATTTAAGCTGAACTGGCTACAAAAACATTGGGATGAGTGGTTCAGTTTTTTGACTGCTACAGATGATATAAACTTGTATCCAAGGTTTGCTGTAATGGTCGAGCGAGGAAAGATAAATTATGCCGACGAAAGTTTCCGTTAACTCTGGAATTATCACCATCAATGATGGTTCCTCTTTCCTTGTGACTGCTTCTGACGGTTCCATCAACGATAATCTTGCCCAAGGTTTTTTTGTTCAAGATACCCGTCTGATTTCCTACTACGAAATTTCTCTTAATCGGAACCCACTTTTTCTATTAGCATCCAGCAGCCTCAACCATCATAGTGTTCTTTACCAATTTACCAATCGCGAACTTCGCACGGTTAACGGAACTTTACCTTATGGTCGAATGCTAGTGTCGATTCGTCGTGATATCGTTGGGGGTATGCATGAAGATATCGATATCACCAACCACCATCACGAACAAGTGGAGTTTCAGTTGATGCTGGCGATTCGTTCGGACTTTGCTGATATTTTTGAAGTCAAAGCACAACTTATCTTGACACGCGGCGATACAGAAATGACGTGGAAGGATGGACTGCTGACAACAGAATACCGCAACGGCTCGTTTTTAAGAGCGATCGCCATTGAACCTACAAATTCCAGTTCTCAGGTACGTTACGCCAATGGTCGTCTTGTCTTCGATGTTACTATCGCTCCAGGGAAAACGTGGCATACCTGCATTAACTTTACAGCTTTAGCCGATAGTGATGTCAAGACTCCTCAACATACCTGTACCCAAACCCACAACACCGAAGCGGGAAAGCAGAGAGATGAATTCCTCAGCAATGCAACGAAGTTGCGATCGTCTAATGCGGAGATTGCCGGATTTTACGAGCAGGCACTTGTGGATATGGGGGCGCTGCGAATTAAAGTCGAGAGCAACGGACACAATTTTTGGATGCCTGCAGCAGGTATTCCTTGGTTTGTTGCTGTCTTTGGGCGCGACGCGATTATTACTAGCTTGCAAACAATGGCAGTTTATCCCGAATTTGCCCGTGGTACCCTGGTAAGACTAGCTCAGTTACAGGCAACTGAGGTGGACGATTGGCGCGATGCCCAACCAGGAAAAATGCTGCATGAATTACGGCGTGATGAGTTAACTCAACTGCAACAACTACCGTATACGCCTTACTATGGGACGGTGGATACTACCATTCTCTGGATTGTTACCCTGGCTGAAGCTTATAGCTGGAATTCTCACCTCAGTCTGCTACAGGATGAGTATCGAGAACCACTGGAAAAGGCACTCACTTGGATTGACAAATACGGCGATTTTGATGGTGACGGGTTTGTTGAGTATTTGACTCGTTCTCCTAAAGGTTTGCGTAACCAAGCTTGGAAAGATTCTGGTGACTCGATGGTTTACCCGGATGGTAGTTTGGTTGAACCGCCTATAGCTCCCTGTGAAGTACAAGGCTACGTCTACGATGCTTGGCGACGTGCTGCGGATATTTATGAAATTTGGGGTGAAGGCGATCACGCGATCGCCCTTCGTAAAAAAGCCGAAGATCTCTACCAACGTTTCAATGAGCGCTTTTGGATGGAGGAAGAAGGCTTCTATTGTTTAGGATTGGACAACAAAAAGCAGCAAATCCAGTCGATTACGTCAAATCCTGGTCAATTGTTATGGCCTAGTATTATACCACAGGAACGTGCAGAAAAGCTAGTTAAACGCCTTTTTCAAAAAGATATGTGGTGCGGTTGGGGTATTAGAACTCTGTCTGCTAAAAATCCCGCTTATAACCCCCTTAGTTATCAGTTAGGCAGCGTTTGGCCACACGACAACTCTATTATTGCAGCTGGATTAAAACGATACGGCTATCATGAAGAAGTAAATCGGATTGCACAGGGAATTTTTGCAGCTGCTGGTTATTTTGAAGCAGGAAGAATGCCAGAACTTTTTGCCGGAATTGAACGCCAAGACGATAGCTTCCCCGTACCCTATCCTGATGCTAATATTCCCCAAGCTTGGGCTGCCGGTTCAATTTTCTTACTGCTTCGTAGTATCCTTGGTTTGGAAGCTGATGCCCCACAACGACGTTTAAAGTTACAACCAATGCTTCCAGAGTGGTTGCCTGATTTAGAACTTACAAATTTAGCTGTTGGAGATGCGACTGTTGCCTTGCGCTTTTGGCGAGACGGCGAACGAACCCGATGGGAAATTACTGATATCAATGGAGCGTTACAAGTTGAGTAGCCGAAAGTAAGATTGTTTTACCGCTGAAAAGCAGAAGGAAGAAACTATATTCTTTCCTCTGCGTCAGGGTAGCACGCAACAGAAAAATAACTCCCGTTTCCCTAATCCAATTCTCGACGTCCTTCTAAAGCCCTTGCTAATGTCACTTCGTCGGCGTACTCCAAATCCCCACCTACAGGTAACCCAAAGGCTATGCGCGTTACCATCGTGAACGGCTTCAGGAGTTGACCGACATATAGTGTCGTTGTCTCACCTTCCACACTCGGACTAATCGCCAGAATCACTTCTTTGGGCTGATTCTGACTGACTCGACGTACCAAAGCATGGATATTTAACTGTTCTGGGCCAATACCATCTATCGGGGAAATGACTCCGCCCAATACATGATATTTCCCTTTGTACTCGCGGGTTTTTTCCAATGCAATTACATCACGGGGATCTGCTACTACACAGATAGTGCTGTTATCGCGGTTGGGATTGCGGCAGATTTCACAAACAGGTTCAGCAGAGAGGTGAAAGCAGACAGAACACAAGCCGATCTGTTTTTTTGCTTCGATTAAGGCTTGTGCCAAAGCTTCTACTTCTGCATCGGATCGCTTTAAAATATGCAATGCCAATCGTTGAGCAGTTTTTGGACCTACTCCTGGCAAGCGTTGCAATTGCTCGATTAATCGTGCTAATGGGCGTGCGTAAACCGTTGTTTTATCTCCAATTATTGTTCTATAACAATCCTAAATCATTCATAGCTTTTCTGAATATAGGCGTTTATGATGCCACTCCCGCGTCTTCAATGGATAGATCTTGTCTATCTTCAGTGTGAGTTTCGATATTACCTAGTTTATGGCTAGAGGTTGATTTTGTTAATGAAGACACCAAGTAAAGTGTTGATTAAATCAGTTCAAAAAAATGAGTCATTAAAAACATGAAAAGTAATTTTACCAAGATCATCAGTGCTAGTATTCTTACCTTAAGTTTGGCAGTTCTGCCTTCAACTTTACCTGCTTCTGCTCAAAGCGGTAGTAGCAGTAGCAGTACAAGCACTAGCCCAACCACTACTGATACAAACCAAACTTCAGCTACAGATACTGGCACAGGATTTGACTGGGGCTGGTTAGGACTTCTCGGTTTAATTGGCTTGGGTGGTTTAGCTCGGAAGAATCGCGTTGAGACAACAACTTACGTAGATCCCAATGCTGTTGGTGGTAATACTTCTTATCGGGAATAGTAATTGTTTCCATTTGTGGGAAAGCTGAATCAGAATGGTAGTCCGAATTTCTTTAGTAAGTTTTTTACGAGCAATTCATCACAAGACTTGAAGCCTTAGATAATTATTTCTAAGGCTTATTCAGTTTTTATCTTGATGCTGGAGTTTTGTGTTGAGAGTGTGGAAGGGTAATAGCTGGCAATTAATCCCACCATTAACCACCAGATAGTATTTACCTCAGGACGATACCATACTGTCTCAAATAAGCCGTGTGCAAGCATGCCAGTCAAAGAAGCGATCGCTCCCATCAACCAAAATCCTTCTCCATTTTTCAATTGTCGTAACCGTTGCAATTGCGTAAGTGCTGTATTAAAAATTACAATTAATAGCCATAAGAAACTGGCTAGACCAATTAACCCAGTCTCTACTGCAACTTCTAAGTAAATCGAGTAAGCACTCAAAGCAGTGAAACGCGAACTGGCGTAGAGAGGGTAAATTTTGTTGAAAGCGCTGTGCCCTGGTCCAATCCCTAAAAGTGGATAATCGCCAATCATTTTTCTGACAGCAGTCCAAACATTGCGTCTCACATTATTGCTGCTATCTTGTCTATCAGCGAAAATACTTAAAATTCGCTCTCGAGCTGTTTCACTTACGACTATGACTAATAATAATGCGATCGCCAAACTTCCACAGAGAATTAATGGTGACCAATTACGCCAAAAAGGAGGCATGTTCGGTCGCCACCAATAGTAAAACAATCCTAGCAAAGTCAACACAGAAATAATTAGTCCGATCCAACCACCACGACTAAAAGTCAGTATCAGACTTGCACCATTAACCAAAAGCATTGTGAATGCCAAGGCTTTCTTTACCTTACTTTTCCATGCAAAGATTGCCATCAAGCTTAAAATAACTGCTGGGAGAAGATACCCAGCCAACAAGTTGGGATTACCCAAATAGCTATAAACCCTTGTCACTTTTGCTAAGGGAGATTCCGGATCAACCCAAGTTGCTAGTGCCGGAACATGATCAAACCATTGCCGCACTCCATATACACTGACAATGAGCGAGATATGCAAGTAAAGGGTGATCAACCAAGCGCGGAGGCGAGGCGATCTTAGTACCCTCGCACAAAGGGGAAACAGTAGTAAATAGAGCGAAAAAGTTCCAAAGTCTTTCAACAAAGGGACTAACGCTGTTTTTTTCACTGGTGATGCGGCAGCTGCTACTGCCATAACTGCCCAGTAGAGTAACAATAGCAAATGAATGGGCGTCACAGAAGTAACTTTCGCTAATCCTGGTTCATCTGATAAAGTCAACAGCAGCCAAAATCCAGCACAAGCCACTAAACACAGTGCTAGCAGTTCGTTAGGAACAAAAGGAGCAAGAGCATATACCAAACTGAGTAAGACTGCCGCTATGGTATCTCCCCACTGCATTAAAATACTCGTTTGCCGCCAAGAACGAAATACACCCACCAAACGGTGTAGGTAGCTGGTGTCAAGGTATTCTTTAAGCGGTAAATAAGACAAGGTAAATCGTTGCCAGACTAAATTCATAAAAAGCTGCTGCCAATTAGCACAGATTGCACAACTTGGATTCAATGATAATTTGGGTAGTCTTTAAAAAGTCATAACATAAATGGCAAATTACTAATAAACGAGCAGAAGACCGCTAAAAGCTATTGAGTTAGACATCGCTGACTGTATCTACTGTTCCCAAATGTAGTGGCAAACTCAGCACATAACGATATCCCGACTCTAATGAACCTTGAATCGAAATTTCTCCGCCATGCAATTCTGCCAATTGACAGCTTAGCAACAAACCCAAGCTTTCGCGAGACAGATTATTCTGAGATCTAGCTAAATCCAAGCTCGAACTTACACTTCCTGAACCCGAGTTGGCAACACTAAAATCTTTTGAGTGTTCATGTACTACTGGTAACTCTGCTGATTCCTCATTTTCCGAATACGTGTTGTAGTGTTGATCACTATCTGTCACATCGAGTAACGCTGTGTTAACGCGAAAGTAAGGGTCTACCTCAGTAATACCATCTCCTAGCCAAGGATGCGACACCCATACAGTTATGTTCAGTGTATTATCTTTGTAGGAAACATGAATGCGAACAACACTGCCTGTTGCAGAAAGTTGAATCACGCTAAAAATGAGGTGATAGAGAATTTGCCGCACCTTCTCTTTATCTAAAGGCAAAATGCGACTACGTCCAGGTTCTATAGACAGGCGTATGTCTTGCTCTCGGCGATTGGCTGCCTCTTCTAAGGTACTGATCGCTTGTTGGCAGAGCATTTCAATATCCACAGGAGTCAGATTTAACACATTTGCGTTTTCATCCAAGACGCCCAATTCAGAAATTTCATTAACTAAGGAAAGTAAGTACCGACCACTGTGTTGTATAATTTCTAAATATTCCCTTTGCTTAGTTGTTAACGGACCATAAATTTCTCGTCCCAGTACACTAGCCATACCTAAAACAGATGTTAAAGGTGTACGCAACTCTTGAGTTAACAGTCCCAAAAGTTCTAGTTTTACTTGGTTGGTAGGAACTGATTTTTGCTCTGAGGGATTAATTTTGACTTCGGTCGTGGTGGCAGGTGGAAGTGACCAATCAGAGGGGATATTTTGAGTACTGGTGTTTGCAGTTGTTTGTAAGAGCCGATTGCGCTCAAATTCACTCATGCTCCAACGAGCAATGATTTGTAAAAACTCAATGTCTCGAGTTGTAAAGTTGCGCGGCATCAGATCCATGACTGCCAAGGCACCCAAACAGTTTCCGGAAGCGTCAATCAGTGGCGCTCCCAAATAAGCGCGAATGCCATAATCCTGCACGAGCTTGCTTGTAGTATACTCTATCCCTGGTAATTTGTGCGTATCATTGATCACAAATATTTGTAAGCTTTCTACTACCTGGGTGCAGAAAGATTCCCGACGTAACAACTGACGGCTTTGTGCCAACTGATTCATAAGTCCCAATCTTGATAAACCCACTGCTGATTTGAACCAGTGGCGTTCTTGATCCACGAATCCCAAAATGGAAATTGGTGCTTCCAAGAAGTGCGCAGCAGTTTGAGTGGCTTCTTCAAAGACTGGAATCGTTTCTGGTTGCCGTAAACCTAAATCAGACAACGCTTTCAGGCGCTGTTGTTCTCTCGTTTCTATAGAACCCCAACTATCCTTTAGGGTAAACAATTTATTTTCAGGCTCTACCATTACCACTGCTACCTTGATAATTGCTCGATATTGTAATTCATCTAACCTGTATTTCTGGGTTATTTGCTATTCTTAAGCATTCCCCAATTTTGGGTCAGATAAACAAGGTGAAAGTAAAAATTTTTTTGTTTGTAGCAAAACGTGACTTTTTGAGTTTCGTG
Organism: Rhizonema sp. PD37; assembly: GCA_029379215.1. Classification (GTDB taxonomy): domain Bacteria; phylum Cyanobacteriota; class Cyanobacteriia; order Cyanobacteriales; family Nostocaceae; genus Rhizonema. Next base: position 176 of record JAQYWO010000282.1, on the reverse strand, counting down.
ATCTGGGTAAAAGAGCGCATAAGGGTGAGTGTCCGAGTGAATTAACCTATGAATTTTGTCAAAGGTTAAAGAACTGATAATTTGAGTGTCTTGACTTAATGATTGAATAAGAGAGGTTTGCTTTATTACTACAAATAAAAAGTTTCAGTATATATACTCAACATATAATTTAGTAA
>JAQYWO010000281.1 GCA_029379215.1 Rhizonema sp. PD37 | reverse complement strand
AAACATATAAGTATTTTAGCGATCGCTCTTTGGAGAAAAACTTTTTGGTTTACTGGTTAGGACTAAAACATTTTGCAGTTGTCAGTGATGGCAGCAAGGTGTCTAAATTTGATAACGCTAAACATAATCCGCAAGCATGAGCGAAACCCCAAACGCAAGCAACAAAATGTGTCTTTGAGTCAGGCGATTAATGGAAAGCCCATTTCCTGCCTATAATAGGAGAAACACTCTCATACTCTCATTAGTTCTTAGGGTTTGGGATTACGGAAGCTTTGTACCAACTTTCACCTCCTCCAGATCCTTCTGATGACTCCCGATCTCTGATCCTAGATTGAAAAATGGAAAAATTATCAGATTGAGTGGAAATTTAGATCAGATCTTGGTAGAATTAGAAAATGTGAGTGCGGCGACATAGCCAAGTGGTAAGGCAGAGGTCTGCAAAACCTTTATCCCCCGGTTCAAATCCGGGTGTCGCCTTTCATTTTAGAATAATTAACTTCTAGCGATTGCCATTGCAGCTGTACAGTCACTAGTCAGTGTGTATTGACAAGCTTATTTTTAGCTTATATTTTGTTTAAGTCTCGATAGCTGTGAGTCCAACTCATCATTAATGAATTCTCTTACTCTCTTGGGGCAGGTTGTAAAGTAGGCGGGAAAATCCCAAGAAAACTGCCGCACCAATTCCACTGGCGATGTAAAGGTTGTGATTATTAGTTCCAAGTCCAATAAATCGGAGAACTATAAACCCAACGCCGGCTATCAAAATCAATGGTGTTATATCTAGATATTGGTTATGATCTGCTCCCTCAAATTCCAGCCCCAAATACTCCTCATCAATGACACGTTGAGCCAGCATAGGATTTCCACCAGCACGCTCTTGAAGCCGAGCTAAATCTGAGTTTTTTTAAATTTAGTCCTCGATCAAGTGCTGCCTGCTCCATAATCTCACGAATTGCATAGTCTGGTAATCGACCAAGAATCAAAGGTGGCATACTAAAAAACACATCAGTGCGAGGTGGATTCGTTGCAAACAATAATATTGGCACTTTTTGTTTTTTTAAGTCCTTTAACCAGCATCTGAAACGACTTTCACAACTTTGACAATCGTCAACAATTAGGAAAGCAACATTATCTTGTAAAAAGTTTGTGATCCTTAGTTTAAGATGATTTGCAGTCAGTGATTTGCCTTCTAAAGTTTGAGTTTCAATTCCTAGTTGCTCAGCAATATTCAGCAACATCTGTTTGCTGGTTGCGGGTTCATTGAATGCGACATTAAAACCATCGTCTCTGAGCTTTTCGACTACAGCGGACGCAAGTAAAGATTTTCCACTTCCCTGCTCCCCAACTACAAGAATGGAACTATTGGCTAAGAGGGAAGCGACGATTCTATTAAACTCTCCCTGCCGATAAAGCCGGAACGTTTTAGGCTCTGTATTCATTTGAGACACGATTGGTAAGTCTGCCTCAGGTTTTGGTGTGTCTCTTTGTGAATTACTCTTTTTAGAAGGGAGGAGAAACAGTTGTATCACTCCTGCTACTGTAGCAATAGCTGAAACAATTGATACTCCATTAACCGCAACAATTGCACTCATTAAAAATATAATTGAAAAGTCTACCCAACTCCTAGTTACGCGTTGGTAGTTTGCTATAAAACTACTCTTCGTTTGGCTTTCTTCAATCAAGGGGACAATGGCTGTTTCTTCTACTTGCCCCTTGGGTTCATTTAGTTTCGAGACTGAGAAACCTGCCATCTTTTTATTCGTCTTGATATAAAAATGCAGGTCATCCATGTACTTTACTTGCTCTTGGCTGTAGAGAAGTCGCCTTTTCTTATCCGTCTTATCTGGTTTAAGTTCTAGATACTGTATACGTTTATTTAATGCACTTTTTTTAATCGCGTATCGCTTCATTAATTCCTTTAAATTCCAGTATCCTGCTTCAGAGGTTATCTCCTGGGGAAAGTCAATGCCTGGGTTAATAGTCTGGTCGCTATCTGCCATAAATTCGCATAAAAGAAGATTTGATATTTAGTATTGTCTGACCAAAAACTATACTCAGTCATCAGAATAATTTCGGTTTTGATGCCAAATTTCCTTATAGGAATATTTAAAAAAATTTTGCTGTTATCAATGTTTGTCGGGAGGCGATAATAGCAACCGTAAACTTCCTGACCCATGCAACCCAAAGTGCGATGCCAAAGGCAACGGCTTAAGCCGTATCGCAATTACCTACCTAGTGAAAATATTTAGATATATGACTATTTTTTGTACAACTAAGACATTTACGCTCTCTAGCGACCAATAACGCGATGCCAATGGCAATGACGCACATCCACATCCGTATCACCCCTAAACAACGAACCCACCTGGATTGCATTTTGGTGGGTTCACTGTTTGGGGAATGGGAATTGAAGCGTTTCCCATTTCAAAAAAAGTACTCTTCTTTCTGTGAGCTATTAACTGTAGTTACAGCACATTGCAAGTAAGTGAGGTACAACGCTCTCGGTCTAAAAGCTAGACAGAAAGACCTTTTTATCTCTGACTTCTGACTCCTGACGAATGTATTCTGCTGTAACTTATTTACACAATACTTGTTGTTCAAGTGAAGCAGTTGCCAAATTGCCAGATAGAAGAAAAGCTATTTGGGTAAGAATACATCCGCCTGAATAAATTCCTCAGAATAGTTCCTTCTTGCGTGAAGATTACAGATGTAAAAACCGCCTTGGCTGACGCCACGTCTGTTGACGAACAAAGCAGCGTCTTGCACTCTTTAGACACCAAGAGCGCCAAGAAAGAAAATAGTGAACATTGTAAATTTCTCGATTGAGTCACATACATAATTATCTCACTGCTCTTAGTATGCACCCCTCTCCCAAATTTGGGAGAGGGGCTGGGGGTGAGGGCAAAAATATATGAGACACAACTGAGAATTTAAGATAATTATGCGTTAATCAAAACACTTGGTAGGGGCGCTCCTGCGGGAACGCCCCTACATCATTTCTCGCTTATGTCTACTGAGTGGATGCAAGGAAACTTTCACCCGCTTCTCCACCGTAAGATAGTGTTCGCCCATGTCCGTAAAATCATCATGTATAAAAAAGAACCCCATCCCCCAATCCTCACAAGGGTAGGTTTTTTACATGTAGGTAAGACGCTCGTTGACCTGGGGGGAAAGTAGACAAGGAAAATGAGAAAAACCTATGTATATATACTGATTAATTCTCTGCTTTGGGGAAAAAAACTGCCTTGTCTGCTTTGCTTCCTTGTCCTCCAAGTCTTGCCAACACCCGAAAGTAAAAAACCTACACCTGTGAGCTCCCCCAATCCCCAGAGGGAACCCGAGTCCTCCAATTCCTCCCCACTTCCCTTAGATGGCAGGCAAAGCGCAGCGAGGAGCGGGGTGGAGTTCTTCGAGATTAAGGCTACTCTTCCGGACATGATATTAATTTATTTAGATTTTATTTTCTGAAAGTCTCGTAACACTATTGGTTTCAACAACAAAGCAGAGAAAAGACACGATTAATCGCATCTCTTTTATACCAGGATTTACCTGTATTATGGTTGTCCAATCTAATAGTAGCCACGAATTAAAATATTGCTAGCAATGCTGGGAACTCCCTGGCTGTCGAAGGCAAAGAGCATATAGTAACCAGGAGGTGCAATACCAGGATCACCAGGTATTTGTATATTGTAACTATTGGTGTATGCTGTATCAAAAGTCAGAGGAATGCGTCTTTGGTCGGTGTTAACAGTATGGGTAACTGCTGAGAAGCGTACCAAAGAAAAACTGCTAATATATCTGTCAGTGTTTACCTGAATTGTGTTGCCATAAACAGCCCTGTCAGGAGCTGAGTTGATAGTTGGTCGATTAGCTAGTGTACCATCTGGAGCAAATAAGTAGGGAGGGCTGTAGATTTGTGCATCAAAATGATTCACATCACAATCGCACAAACCGCCACCACCAGAAAATATTCGACCATCAGGAAGCAGCAAGGCGACACTGTGATAGGTGCGGGGAATTTGCATCGGAGCCAAGGTTCTCCAATTTTCACTATAAGGGTCCCAAAGTTCTGGGACCATAACAGCATTATTGTCCGAGAAAACAACAGGGTTGGGCATACCACCGATGACAATTACTTGACCGTTTGGTAACACAACACTATTTAGGAAACCACGAGCATACTGCATGGACCCAACTTTGCGCACAGTCACATCGTTATTAATATCAATTACATATGTACGGTCGTTAGCTGGATACCCCAAGCCATAAGACTCTGCCCCGCCTGCTTTCAGTATCTTACCAACATCGTACATTGCTGCTGTGCCATTCATACTGTAGGTGTCATCTCCACGATTACCTGCAGAAGTCACACCACCTGAGCCATAAGTTGTATACCAGTTCATCTGCTGACTCGGACCAGCTTGAAAGACTCTCCCATTCGGAGCAGCAAACAACCAAGCATGGTTATCTCCGCGATATACACCTTCGGGATCTGGTCCAATCATTGGATCAACTTGAGCGTCATATAAAGGTGACCAACCTGAGCCATCAGTCCAGACCTCACCATTCTTACCACCCTGACCTCCGTTCCAAGAGCCGCCAACGGTAAACACACGAGTATCTGATAGGGTGACACTGGATTCATAGGCTCTGGGAATACTCAGTCCTTGATCACTTTGCCAGGTATCGTTAAAGGGATTGTAAATCGTCGTATGACCAGCGTCTGAGCCTCCAGCAATTAGAATGCGACCATCAGCAAGATGAGATACGCCAGGGCAGAACATTTCATGCTGAGTTTCGACTATTAAGGTATCCGTTGCTTGTAAGGTATTCGGGTCAAATATGCTAGTCCAAGTCTGTGGATTAGTCCCGGTTGTAAAACCGTATTTATTGGATGCAGACCACAATAGGACTTTTCCATTTGGAAGTATAGCCGCTCCTGCTGGAGTCAGAGGTAGGTAGACAACATCACTCCATTGCCCTTGTGTAGTTACATCGCTGTAGGTTTGAGATAATAATGTTCGAGAGACGGGTACACTAGTTTTAACCGGAGAGTTCGGTGAACTAGTTTTAACTCGAGAGATCGGTGAACTAGTTTTAACCCGAGAGCTCGGCACACTTGCTTGAGTTCTCTCGGCTGAAAAGAAAGGGCTGAAGTTTGTCATAAAACTTAAACCCAAAGTGATTAACAATGTAGTCACGAAAAACGCGAAGACGTTTTTTGGAAACAAACGTCTTAATTTTTGCCTAACCGATAATAGTTGTGCTTTCATCGTTTCAGTATGGAGTAATACACCTTTCTCAACTTAGCCAAAGATTGAAGTTTAGATTTCTTCAAACTATTAAAGCTATGAAGCCTTACTCAGTAAGGCTTTGAGAGTTGTCTGATTTAAATAGCTCCGATAAAATTCAAAGCTGTTTGTAACTATATCCTATTTGCTGTATCTTAAAACACTACAATTTAGCGAGGAAATTACGATAAATTAACTAAATAAAATTGAATATTTTTGTATAAAAAATACTTGACAAGTGCGATATAATAAGCATATGTACTAGTTTTTCTATAGTAAGTAGATACCATTGGGTATATTACAAGTAAAAGAAAAGGGCATCTGGCTGAGGGCAGAAGACAAGAATTACACTCAGACACCTAGCGCTTTTGTATAAAACGCTTATAGTCTAAGTCTCACTTTTTAAAGATTGGGAGCATAGGTTCCTTTTAACGTTGATGATCTAAGTAATCGTTATCGGATAGATATCGCACAACCAGGTGTTAATATCTTGTGTAATTTGAGTGATTTGGCGCTCTGCGAAGCTGTAAAACAAGGAATGGCTTCATTTCTGCTCATCCCCTTAGTCAGCAATGCCAAATTTTCTTTTCTTATAGTTATAACCGCACCTAATACAGACGGAGACCACTACAGTTGTCAAGATTAAAATTGCTTAACATTTCGTTATGATTAAGACATCGAAAAATTAATGAAATGATACCTTTTGAAACGGAAATTGAAGATAAATGGCATGAATGGCACAATTCGCGTTGGCAATCTCTTTGGGATACCTTTTTATATCCATCCATCCTGGTTCTTAATTTTAGGTTTGGTAACTTGGAGCTATAGCAGTGGACTGATGGCGCAATTTCCTCTACTATCTGAGGGATTAGCTTTGTTACTAGGATTAATGACAGCGCTGTCGTTATTTGCCTCTGTCGTCGCCCATGAATTAGGACACAGCTTTGTCGCTATTCGCCAAGGAATCGACGTGAAATCAATCACGCTCTTCATCTTTGGTGGGTTGGCTAGTTTAGAGAAAGAGTCGAAAACCCCAGCATCCGCTTTCTGGGTGGCGATCGCAGGTCCTCTAGTAAGTTTAGTGCTATCTGGTTTATTTACAATTATTAGTTTGGGGACGACAGCATCGGCACCATTCACTGCTATTTTCGCTCTACTGGCATCTGTTAACTTGGCATTAGCACTGTTTAACTTAATTCCGGGTTTGCCTTTAGATGGCGGGAATATACTGAAAGCAATAGTATGGAAAATTACCGGAAATCCTTATAAAGGTGTGGTTTTTGCGAGTCGAGTTGGGCAAATATTAGGTTGCTTAGCGATCGCCTCTGGTTTACTCCCACTTCTGTTATATGGTAGCTTGACTAACTTCTGGAATTTACTCGTTGGTTTCTTCTTACTGCAAAATGCTCTTAAGGCGGCTCAGTTCGCTCGTGTACAAGAAAAACTTACAAGTTTGACAGCAGGCGATGCAGTCACAATTAATAGTCCTATTATATCTGCGAATCTTAGCCTGAGAGCGTTTGCCGACGAGCGGCTCTTGAATTGGCAAAACTGGCGTCGATTCTTAGTCACAGATGACGATGGGCAATTAGTCGGAGCAATATCTATTGATGATTTGCGTTCCATCCCAACTCCACAGTGGCAAGAAACTCAAGTTAGAGAAGTTATGCGTCCAATGGAACAATCTACTACAGTCCAATCAGATCAACCCTTGTTGGAAGCTGTACAGATTCTCGAACAACAACAGTTACCCGCACTTCCTGTAATTCGTGATAATGGAGTACTTGTTGGAATCTTAGAAAAAGCCTCAGTCATCAACCTACTTCAGAAAAGAGTGCAAGTGAATCCTGCGTAGTATGTATGTAGGCGTGAAGGTTTCTCCTTGAGTTATGGAAAAAGGGTTTTGAGGTCATAAAAAGAACCCCACCCCAGTAAAGCTTAGCTTTACTGGGGTGGAATTCTAGCTGCCTTTTTCAAAAAGTAAGAGTAGTTCGTAAAGTTCATACATAATCTAGTGATCAGATTAATGAAGAATTATGAACGTGGATTTTGCTTACCCTTGACTTTATAAAGATTAAGTTAAATTTTTATAAGCAAATAGATTTAGGATTGGTTACTACATCATTTGCTCATAGAGTCCTAAATTATTCACCGAAAGAGATTCCCAGCTTTTAAAAGAAGTAATTCTTCTGAAGAAGATGATTTGGACAATAGCTAAACTAGAACCACATGTAAAAATTGGAAACAGTATGATGAGCGATCGCGACTACACGTTAATCATTGACAAAAGCGGTAGCATGTCTACTCCAGATCAAACTGGTGGCAAAAGTAGATGGGAGATATCTCAAGAATCAACTCTCGCTTTAGCAAGAAAATGTGAGCAATTTGACCCAGATGGTATTACAGTCTACGTGTTTTCAGGTAAATTCAAACGCTACGAAAATGTCACCTCAGCTAAAGTCGCGCAGATCTTCTTAGAAAATGATCCGGCTGGAACAACAAATTTAGGAGGTGTACTCCAACACGCCATTAATAATTATTTTGAACGTAAAGCAGCCGGCAGCACTAAGTCTAACGGTGAAACCATTTTGGTTGTGACTGATGGCGATCCAGACGATCGCAAAGCCGTATTTGAGATCATTATTGATGCCAGTCGCAAGCTAGATCGCGATGAAGAATTAGCGATTTCGATGATTCAAGTAGGTTCAGATCCACAAGCGACTAAGTTTCTCAAAGCCTTAGATGACCAGTTGCTCTCAGTTGGGGCTAAATTTGATATTTGTGACACTGTAACCTTGGATGACATGGAAGACATGAGTCTTGTCGATATATTAACGAACGCAATTACTGACTAAGTATGTTAATCGTCATTTGTTATTTGTCCAAAGTCTTTAGTACCCCTGACTACAATCAAAATACAAGGTTACATTTATCTTTTTATGGTGATGTGCATAAGAGTGCCAGCCCAATGACCAATGACCATTTCTCTGGAGAATCGAAAAATGCTAGAAAATCGTGATTATACCCTAATTATTGACAAAAGCGGTAGTATGGCAACGCCAGACCAAAAGGGTGGTCGAAGCAGATGGATCGCTGCACAAGAATCGACCTTAGCTTTGGCAAGTAAATGTGAACAATTTGACCCAGATGGAATTACTGTTTATGTATTTTCTGGTAGATTTAAGCGCTATGAAAATGTGACATCAAGCACGGTGCTACAAATTTTTCGAGAAAATGATCCCTCTGGTACTACCGATTTAGCTGCAGTATTAAAACATGCAACTGATAATTATTTTGAACGCAAGGCTTCAGGGCAAACTCAGCCTAATGGTGAAACAATTTTAGTGGTGACTGATGGTGAACCTGACGATCGCAAAGCAGTGATGAAAGTGATTATTGAAACTTCTCGCCGCATGGATCGCGACGAAGAATTAGGCATTTCTTTCATTCAAGTTGGTACAGATCCTCAAGCTACCCGTTTTCTCAAAATACTGGATGATGAACTGCAAAGTGCAGGTGCGAAGTTTGATATCTGTGACACTGTGACGATGGAAGATATGGAAGACTTGAGTTTATCAGAAGTGTTGTTGAAAGCAATTAATGATTAACTAATCTGTAAGCTTTCAGAGCTTAGGGTTCGCTACTAACCCAAGGTTTTTCCGAGTAGGGGCTCCTCAGCACCTGGAAGGATTCATCACAGAAGCGTTCAGGCAGTTGCCATGCTCCCACTGGGAAAAACTCGCAGCCGAACGTGTTCGACAGATTCATTACAGAGGCATGACGCCGTTGCCATGCCTATGCAGTTAGTTGTTATCTACGATTTTAGGAATGGCAATATGCTCTTGAAGAGATTCAGCCAGTAATTGCCGGAAAATTTCTAAATAACCATTTTTTTCTGGGTGAACGCAGTAATGCAATTTTTCATAAGCTTCGTTGATTAGCTGTTCAGCTTCAACCAGATTGTCCATCACGACTTCGCGATGAAGTGATTTCTGGATTTCAGAACAGGCTCGTAACCCGTGAATTCGAGCGCTAACATCTAAAAACCTCTGCAACAGAACCTCATCAGAACTTAAATAATCGTATTTCATCAGTTGCCTCTCCTGTTTAAGCCTTCTCGGAATAAATACTCTAAAGTTTGCTCTATTAGTCTTTTGTTTTGAGCCCTAATAGTTACGAGTTCCTCTTCAGGAACATTTCTATAATTCGTGGTTGTATGTTCTGACATTGTATTATTTGCTGTCTGATATACAGCACAAATGTAACTCTTAGAAAACAATGCTACAAGCCGGAAATGTTATATTTTGCTTATATTCAGGTGTAAACCCTCGTAATAGCGTTTCACTTTAAAGTTGATACATTTAGGCAAGCAAGGGGAGCAGAGGGAGCAGGGGATGCAGGGGATGCAAATAGTATCAAGATTTTCGTGAAATGGTATAAAGCATGGATTGGCTGATTAATCAAGATTATTCTAAACCTTGATTAATCAGCCAATCAAACTATTTGCCTTTCTACAAGGCAGAATCCTCTTGGTTGGTCTTATCTACAATGAGAACTTGATTGTTTAGCATGAGATAATCATTGCTTGACTGAATTATGCCAATAAATCCCTATGGCTGGATAGAAGAATCTCTGACGACAATTCACCGTGCTGATTGGTATCGTTCAGTACAAACAATCCAAAGTCTTCCTGGTGCTACAGTGCTTTTAGAAGGAAGATTGGTGATTAATTTTGCTAGTAATGATTATTTAGGACTAGCAGGAGATCAGCGTTTGATTGCTGCGGCAACTGCGGCCTTAAAAGAATACGGTACGGGTAGTACTGGCTCTCGATTACTCAGCGGACAACGGAAATTACATAGGGATTTAGAGAAGGCGATCGCCTCCCTCAAACAAACAGAAGATTCTGTAGTCTTCAGTTCCGGCTACCTAGCAAATATTGGCGCGATCTCTGCCTTAGTTGGCAAGCGCGATTTAATTTTATCTGATCAGTACAATCACTCCAGTCTGAAAAATGGCGCAATCCTCAGTGGTGCAACTGTGATCGAATATCCTCACTGTGATGTCACAACTTTAACAACTCAGTTAACTCAGCAACGGCAAAACTATCGACGCTGTTTGATCATCACTGATAGTGTCTTCAGTATGGATGGTGATTTGTGTCCATTACCAGCACTACTGAAAGCTGCTGAAGAATTTAGCTCTATGCTGCTCGTGGATGAAGCTCATGCTACCGGAGTCATGGGAAAAACTGGTGCGGGATGTGTGGAACATTTTGAGTGTACGGGAAGGCAATTAATTCAAATTGGCACCTTGAGTAAAGCTTTGGGTAGTTTGGGTGGATATATCGCTGGAAGTGCAACTTTGGTTGACTTTTTGCGGAACCGTGCCCCTAGTTGGATTTACACCACAGCGCTGTCACCTGCTGACACAGCCGCAGCGTTAGTAGCAATTAATATCGTACAACATGAACCAATCGGCCGTATTCAATTGTGGCGAAATGTAGATTACCTAAAAGACTTATTCCTTGAACAACTTCCCAACCTGAAATTGCTACCGTCAGAATCACCCATCCTTTGCCTTCAATTGCCAACTCCAGCAGATGCTCTCAAAGTTGGACAGCAACTAAAATCTGCTGGCATTTTTGCTCCAGCCATTCGTCCCCCTACCGTTCCGACAAGTCGCATTCGGATTTCGGTGATGGCAACTCATGAATTGGCGCAGATTGAGCAATTGGTAGAAGTACTTAAAGGCATCAATTAACTGACTGGAGTTTAGACTATTGCACAACAAAATGACTCAGGGCGCTCTCGTTGATGGGCTAAACATCTCATAATCAGTTGATCGCAAAGTTTTTTAGAACCGTTGCCACATGGTGATTTCAACAAAACACCCAGACACTTGAAAATGACCTATGAATTAGCGTTTCCAGGGATACCTTAAGAAGGCAGCTATGCTGGAGGCAGAGGGCAGCTATGTATCCCTATAAATAAGTGCGCGGGGATTTGATAAGGACGCCGTATTTCTTGCGAAGTCTGCCAGGGGAAGCTTCCGCCCCGGCGAGCTTCGCGTGCTACGCCGGAACGAAATACATCTTTTCTCTTCTCTTCATAAATAAATTTAGGGGCGCTACTCCCGATTGCCGAAGGGCAGATCAAAAAT
>JAQYWO010000280.1 GCA_029379215.1 Rhizonema sp. PD37 | reverse complement strand
GGGCGGGTTTACCAGGATTGTTCGTTTTTACTCACAAGTTACTAAATTAAACCCGAAGATCGACTGTACGGGCGGGTTTACCAGGATTGTTCGTTTTTACTCACAAGTTACTAAATTAAACCCGCCCCTACTATGCGTCTCCCATTACCACAGTTTTCTACTGGCAATCGCCACCCCAAGCACATTGCGGAGGTGATTGAAACCACAAGTTGCGAATTTTTAGCCCAATGTTTGGAACCGGAAGACTTGAGTTTTCCGCCAATGCCTCCGTTTGGCAGTTGGGTTTGTTCTGTGGATGAAGAATCAGGCAATCAAATTTATGCCGTTGTGTATAATGCGACGACAATGCCCATAGACTCAGTACATCGGGCAGTGGCATTGGGTTTGTCCTTACAGGACTTGCGAGAGGAACAACCTCAGATCTTTGCCATGCTCAAAACAGAATTCCGTGCAGCAATTGTTGGATTTCTTCCACCATCAGATGCTATGCTGAGTAACAATCGGGTGTACCAATACTTGCCTCCGCGTCCGCCGCAAATTCATCAAGCAGTTCACTCTTGCGAAGCTGAAGCGATCATTCAATTTACTGAGGAGTTAGATTTTTTGCGGACACTTTTGTCAGTCACAGGTGCACCAGGGGATTCTTTGACCGCAGCAGCCATTCGACAGGTGTACCAGTTACGCAAAGCTGACAGACCTTGGCTGATTAAGGTCGGACGCGCTATAAGTGTACTGCTAAAAGACGACTATGATCGCTTACGGTTTATTTTAAGTCAAATCCACCCATAGATAGTTAGTCCTGGACCATCTCTAAGGTAGTCTAGGCGATGTTTTTTGATTGTTCATCGGGGCGGCTTTTGTAGTTGTGTTGATGAGAGTCAGCACCCCGTTCTGAAATGCGCTACCTCCTCGATCTGAAGATACGAGACTTGCACACGTATCGGAGATTTTTAGGTGATTACCTTGGGCGATACGGCTAAAGCCGTTGCAACGCATCGCAGCATGACCATAGCTTTTCCAAGTCCTACCTATGGAACTGATATCACAACTTTTGGCTTTAGAGCCTACCTCCCAAGTTCTTGGCAAGGAACCCGTTGCTCCTCTGGTCATTCTACTGTTAGTCATATTCATCATACCTATCCTGTTTGAACGGATACGCCTACCGGGATCAGTGGGTTTGTTAGCCGCAGGGGTAATCTTTGGTCCTCACGGTTGGAATTTATTACATCAATCTCCCCTAATCATTCTGCTCTCAGAGATTGGGTTAGTTTACTTGATGTTTGTAGCAGGGCTAGAAGTTGATATTCAGCAGTTCCACCGGATCAGAAATCGCTCTTTGGGGTTTGGGATCTTTACCTTCTTTGTTCCCCTGTTATTGGGAATTTTTCTCGGACGAATTTTTCACTTTGACTGGAATGTGTCGATATTAATCGGCTCGTTATTGGCTTCGTATACTGTCTTAGCGTATCCCATCATTAATCGCTTAGGAGTCATAAATAACGAAGCTATTAATGTGACAATTGGAGCAAGTACATTTACTGACGTTGGTGCATTGGTGGTATTAGCTGTTTGTATCGCCCTTCATACCAAAATTTACGGTTTTTGGCAGCTTATTAGGTTATTTAATTGGTTAATTATTTATTCGCTCGTTATTCTTATAGGTTTTTATTGGGCAGGTAAAGAATTTTTCAGACGATCTGGAGACGATGAGGGAAACCAGTTTTTATTCGTGCTGCTTTCCGTGTTTCTTACTGCTGTGGGAGCTCAATTGATCGGAGTCGAAAAAATTCTCGGAGCCTTTTTAGCAGGTTTAGCAGTAAACGAAGCTGTAGGAGAAGGACAAGTTAAAGAAAAGGTGATGTTCGTTGGGAATGTTGTGTTTATTCCCATCTTCTTTGTTAATCTAGGCTTATTGATCAACCTATCCGCTTTTGTCAATAGTAATGACAACCTTAAGTTAACACTGTTCATTGTCTTCAGTTTACTTGTCAGTAAATTTATAGCAGCTTTATTAGCTAAACTATTTTATCGCTACAACTGGCGGGAAATCCTGACGATGTGGTCGCTGTCTCTACCCCAGGTAAATGTCACTTTAGCAGCAACATTAGTGGGATATCGCTCTGGGTTAATCAATACAGAGATCTTCAACAGTGTTGTTGTCTTAATGTTTGTAACTTCAGGCTTGGGACCTTTAATTACTAGTAAAGTTGCCCTAGGTTTAACAACATTAACAGTAAAGGAAGAAAGGTCAACAACTCCTCCTTACCAAAAACCAGAACAACGAGACAGTCCTGTGACGATAGTCGTACCTGTGTATAACCCGCAAACGCAGCAATATTTGATTGAAATGGCAGCTTTATTGGCGCGGCAGGCACATGGTAGGATTATACCGTTAGCGATCGCAACTGCTTTTGCTCACATGGATGCACCTCAGTTAAACGCATCTGTACAACGGAGCGAACGGTTACTCGCGAAAGCCAAGGCGTTGAGTCGAGTCTTGGGTGTGGAAGCAGAACCACTACTGCGAATTGATGATGCTTTCGCTCAAGGAATTAGCAGAGCATCAAGAGAACAAAATGCCAGTTTGATTGTCATGGGTTGGGGTAAACGCAACGGGTTAAGAGCACGTTTATTTGGAAATGTGATTGATAAAGTGATCTGGGCATCGCATTGCCCCGTAGCAGTGACGCGGCTTGTAGATTCACCAAAAAAAATTCAGCGCATTTTGGTTCCTATCGAAAACTTAATGGCACCGTCATTGCAACCCGTGTACTTTGCTCAGATTTTAGGAGAGGCAAATCAAGCACTAGTAACCGTGCTAAATGTATGTGATCGCCGTACTAGTTCGAGCAAAATTGCTTGGAGGCGATCGCAACTCTCCCTAATTGTGTCGAGATTAGCGATGCCAAATCCACCAGAAATTCAAATCATCGCTCATGAAAATGTGGCTCAAGCAATTTTGCAAGCTGCTCGATTATACGACTTAGTCGTACTACCTTTTCTTAGTAATCGCACAAGTCCTGGAGGTTTGGCTATCAGTGATGTCACAACCGAATTAGCAGGGCAACTCACCTGCTCTATTGTTATGTTGGGAGAACCCCAACGTACACCCACACCTGCCGTTATGGCAACTGGAGTGGCTAATACTGTAGCAACAATGTCAGAGGGAATTACGTGAACTACCCACACTGACCCGGAGTACCGTGTACAGTGAGGGCTTCTGGACTCGTAGGAGAGCGCCTCAAATTAGACTTTCGTCCTCTTTTTGGTCTTACCTCTCCTCCTCCAGCAGTGACGGGGAACCCTCCGCCAACTGACTGACTAGCAGCCAATTTTAGTATCCGAATACCCTCTGCCCTAATATTCATCGCTGCATTCCCATCTCTGTCATGGTGAGTGCCGCAGTGTGGACAAGTCCACTCACGTAAAGTCCAGTGCAAGAGTACTCTCACAGGCAGACTTTGCTTCTGTCGAGGGTTCTGGGTTGTCCCCCGCTACTTCAGACATGATAGATGCAAAATACTTGCCAGAAGGACATTTACTTACAGTTACCGCCTTCGGCGGAAGGCAGCTATGCTGAAGTTTTGAAACCCTTGTTCCATAATATTTTTGAACATTTTCCTTCTTTTACCTTCTGCCCTCTGCCCGTGACTCATAGCTGCCTTGCCTCAACTAAAGATCACCAAAAGTTGCCAAGAACCCATAATTCCACCACCACCGAGAACATCCAAAAGCTTGCGCTAATTTAACTTGCTGTTCAACTGTCGGATATATGCGAACTTTAACGTAAAGTCTGCCGGAGGAAGCTTCCCTCGACAGACTTTCATCCCGCGAGCTTTACTTGAATCAAGATGCAAAGCGAGCCTACCAGAAGATTCTGTCCGGCAGACTTTGAGCAATCGTCGTCACCCGTCTTATATCCCGCTACTGATTCAGAGTACAGTTGGGAGCGTGGGGGACTTACGACGATCAAGTTAAGCGTTCTCTTATAGCGCATGTATTATTGATAATTTTACTGATAAACTTCATATATTTAAAGTTTCTGTAAATTCTTAGCGAATAACCTTAAACAGGTAGATGATGTTTGTTAATTTGCTAAATGAATTGTAAAGAAAAAAACATAACGAAAACATGGGCAAAAATGGCTTACTGACGTTTTTTTTGACGAAGAAGCCGGGCTTTCATGTTTAACTCTGTGTTATGAAAGAGTACAGTACACCGTGCAGGTAGCTAAATAAAAGCTAAATCACAGCTGCAAATATTTGTAAATAACTGGGAAATTATGAGAATTTTGGTAACTGGTGGCGCAGGATTTATTGGTTCCCATTTGATTGATAGACTCATAGCAGATGGAAACGAAGTTATTTGCTTAGATAACTTTTACACAGGACACAAACGTAACATTCTGAAGTGGATAGAGAATCCTTACTTTGAGCTGATCCGCCATGACATTACCGAGCCAATTCGGTTAGAAGTCGATCAAATCTACCACATGGCTTGTCCTGCTTCTCCGGTGCATTACCAGTATAACCCAGTTAAAACTGTAAAAACCAGCGTTATGGGAACGCTGAATATGTTGGGGTTAGCGAAGCGTGTGAAAGCACGTTTTTTATTAGCTTCCACAAGTGAGGTCTACGGCGATCCGGAAGTGCATCCTCAAACTGAAGAGTACTGGGGTAATGTCAACCCTATTGGCTTGAGGTCGTGCTACGACGAAGGCAAGCGAATTGCCGAAACATTGGCGTTCGATTATTACAGGCAAAATAAAGTCGATATTCGCGTAGCCCGAATTTTTAACACTTATGGACCGAGAATGTTAGAAAACGATGGTCGAGTTGTGAGCAACTTGATCGTTCAATCACTCCAAGGTATTCCTTTAACAGTCTACGGTGATGGTTCCCAAACTCGAAGTTTTTGCTACGCGACAGACCTAGTGGAAGGACTGATGCGACTGATGAATGGTGACTACATTGGTCCTGTGAATTTAGGTAATCCTGACGAGTACACAATTTTAGAATTAGCTCAGTCAGTGCAAAATCTGGTGAACCCTGGTGCACAGATTAAATTTGAACCTTTGCCCTCTGACGATCCACGCCGCCGTCGTCCAGATATTAGTAAAGCCAAAACTTGGTTAAATTGGGAACCTACCATTCCTCTGCAAGAGGGGTTAAAACTGACTGTAGAAGACTTCCGCTCTCGGATGAATAAGTAGTTAATGGTTAGTAGGGGTGGGTTTTATTTAGTCACTTGTGAGTAAAAACAAACAATCCTGGCAAACCCGCCCGTACAGTGGTTAGCAGCATAACTCTCAACCAACAATTCGCAACTTTCAACTAACTTAAGTGAACAATAACCCCAGAATAACGAGGAATATAACAAAATGCGTGTTTGCGTCATTGGTACTGGTTACGTTGGTTTGGTAACGGGAGCTTGTTTAGCTCATATTGGGCATGACGTTATTTGTGTAGATAACAACGAAGAAAAAGTCAAGATGATGAAGTCCGGGCAGTCTCCGATTTTTGAGCCGGGACTCTCAGACATCATGCAATCTGCTATTAATACAGGGAAAATTCAATTCACCACTGACACTGGTGCAGGAGTTTCTCATGGAGATATTTTGTTTATCGCTGTAGGAACGCCGCCTTTACCTAACGGTGAGAGTGATACTCGTTATGTAGAAGCTGTTGCTCGGAGCATTGGTGCTCATTTAGACGGTGGGTACAAAGTGATTGTCAATAAATCTACCGTGCCAATCGGTTCTGGGGATTGGGTGCGGATGATTGTTTTAGATGGCATCGCCGAACGCCAAAAAGTTCTGGTGCCAGCAGGTGGGGTGCCAAGTGAAGAGACATTGCCAGAAATTGCAGGCAAGTTTGATGTCGTTAGTAATCCAGAGTTTTTACGGGAAGGTTCGGCAGTATATGATACGTTCAACCCAGATCGCATTGTTTTAGGAGGTAACAATCCAAAAGCGATCGCCATGATGCGGGAACTGTACGCCCCCATTATCGAGCGTAAATACTCGGTTGACCAATCTTTACCACCAGTGCCAATTCTGGCAACAGACCTTAGTTCAGCAGAAATGATTAAGTACGCTGCTAATGCCTTTTTGGCAACCAAGATTAGTTTTATTAACGAAGTTGCTAACATTTGCGATCGCGTTGGTGCTGACGTGACTCAAGTCGCTAAAGGTATCGGTTTAGACACACGTATTGGAAATAAATTTTTAAACGCAGGAATCGGTTGGGGTGGTTCGTGCTTCCCTAAAGATGTTTCTGCACTCATTCACACGGCTGATGACTACGGTTATGAAGCCCAATTACTCAAAGCTGCTGTTAGTGTCAACGAACGCCAGCGCCTCATTGCTGTTGAAAAACTCCAGCAAGTTCTGAAAATCCTCAAAGGTAAAACTGTGGGATTATTAGGTTTAACATTCAAACCGGATACCGATGATATGCGCGATGCCCCAGCCCTCAATTTGATTGAGCATTTGAACAGATTGGGAGCAAAAGTTAAAGCATACGATCCCATCGTTTCCCAAACAGGTATGCGTCACGGACTTTCTGGTGTGCAGGTAGAAACTGATGCCGAAAGACTTGCAGATGGTTGTGATGCTTTGGTACTCGTGACTGAATGGCAACAGTTTAGCAATCTCGACTACACCAAGATGGCAAAGTTGATGCTCCACCCCGTAATTATTGATGGTCGTAACTTCCTTAATCCTGAAACAATGGTACGTGCTGGCTTCCAATACGTGGGTGTTGGACGTTAGTAGGGGCAGGTTTACCAGATCACTGACAAGGCGATAAATCAATCGATAAAACCTGCCCCTACGACACGATTCTCCGCGCTGCTGCGTGCCAAATTAGACCAGCAACAATCAGGGCTATGCCTACTTGCCAAATGAATGGTTCTACCCAAAAGGCTAAGAATAGACAAGCTGCTAAACCAAGAAGTGATAACCATCTGGGATACAGCCTTTCAAATGGTGATAGGTAAATAGCAGCTAAGTTAGTAATTGCGTAATAAATTAAAACGGTAAAGGCACTGAACGACCAAGTGGTTTTGACATCACCAGTCGAGACTAAAAAAGCGATCGCAATGCCGATAGTGATAGTCGCTGTTACTGGAGTCGTACCTGAGCGATTTAATAGCGCAAAGATTTTCGGCATATCGCGTCGTCGTCCCATTGCTAGCAATACGCGGGATAAACCCAAAATCAGGTTAAGGAGTACCCCTAGCATAGCAGTTATCGCACCAATTGCTAATATCTGTGACCCTCCCATAAAACTAAAGTAGCCAGCAACCACTTGCAAAGGAGGCGTCTGTCCGATAGTACCTAACTTGCCCAAAACGTCTGCCCCTACGGCTCCAACCGCAACCAGTGCTACTGCTGTATAAAGCACCATTGTCAGTACCATCGTCAAAACAATCGCTCTAGGAATTGTTCTACGTGGTTCCTTCGCTTCTTCGCCCAAGGTAGCAATGCGACCATAGCCAGTATATGCCACAAACATTAAAGCACTGGCATGGAGTACTGTTTCTGTAGAGCCTTGGAAAAAAGAAGTGAGATTGTTGGGACTATTTATGATGGCTGTTGGTGTCCCAGCAATGATAAAAAAAACTAAAGATAATATTACAATCGATACGATTATAATATTAACGACGTTAGAGCGGCGAATTCCACTTAGAACGATAGCTGTGAGGATAACCACAGAGGTTAAAGCTACAGGTATAAGCAAACCACGTCCATCCATACCTGTAGCATTGAGAAAGTAGCCTGCGAAACCCAAAGCAGCAGTAGCAGCAGAAGCCGTTTTCGCTAACAAAAACATCCATCCTGCGGTGAAACCAAGCCAAGAATTCAGGTATTTGTAGCCATACTCATAAGAACCTCCACTCACAGGATGATTAGCTGCTAGTTGGGCACTATTAAGCCCGTTGCAGGTGGCTACCAACGCCCCAATGATCACAGCTAAAATCACCGATGTACCTGCAATTTCAGCCGCAATACCAATACTGACAAACAAGCCAGTACCAATAATCGAACCGAGTCCCATTACAGTTGCACCCAAAACCCCCAACTCGCGTCGCAGTTGTGGTGATGAATTTGTTCGTGACACCCATGTCTCCTTGTAGATGACAACCCGATTAAAGATGGGAAAATTTACAGCGCACATTCAGCACTTAAAAATATCCAACTTTAATGCTTCAAGTGATATCACAAAAAAGGTTGATTTGATTAAGTATTAACGCTGGTTTATAATTTCTTTCTTTTGGTACTTGAATAGTAAGTACCAAAAGGAAAAATTGCCATATCTGTTTATTACAAAACGAAGTGCGCGTGAGTGATTTATATCACTCAAGGATTTTTGGGAATTCGTTCGATCTCGGCATAGCCGCTGAAAATTAACTTTTCACCATCGGTTTCTAAACGGTTAAGCCGCATCTTCACTCCATCCAAGTCAAAACGATCTAAATCGACCAGATTATTCAACGCTTCCACCAATGCTAGACTCAGCTTTTGTGAGATTTCCTTTTGTGCTTCTGGAACTGAATCGAGTTCGATTTGGGGATTTGTGAATGACATCCGTCGTCGCCGTTCAATGCCTATTGTTAGAATCACGTTTAGCGGTACGAGTTCGCCATTGTTTAAATCTGCTTTTGCCGACATCCGCTGTTGATTATTGGGTAAGAGTTGCACCTGAATTTCAGTAAAGGACACTGGTTTACCACCAGATATCTCTGTTAATGCTGGTGTGGTGAGATTTTCCAGGTGCTTTGTCACTAATGCGGCTTTAAAAGCTTGATTGATGCCTGTTTCTGATAGAACAACTTGGGCGATCGCTTGAGTTGGTTGCTTCAGACGCAGTTTACCGCTTAAAACTGAGCCAAAATCAATGGCAACAGCATCAGTTTCGATAAAAATTTCCTCAGCGGCAAAATCTCTACGGATAACTAAGCCACGACCAGTCAGTTTAAAGCTATCAATGCTACCTTGCAAAAGTTTGCTGGAGGGATAGCAGCGAACAGAGACTTCCACAGACTCGCTCTTGGTGAACATGTGGCGAATCGTTTGGCTGGCAACGGTGTTGAGCATTCGCTCTCCCCAGTCTGTGCCTTTGGGATCAGTTAAACCAGTAAGTCCACCTAACATCTCAGTTTAAAAGTATAGAACTTCTTTGTCTTTTTGTAACAAATTGTAAACAAATTAGCAACTATCTGGCGATTGATTGTGCTGATAATCGTCAGTCTTCTCTCACCTAAAATTCTTCGGAAAAGCGGAGCAAAGTTATAGCGATATTCTATAGTAACAATCATCCAGCTAGCTCACATACCTGAGATAGAGACTGATAAAGCGAGCTATTACTAAAAAGTGGAGAAACTCTCCCTCAAGGTGGGTGTAAACCGATATGGTAACTTGTTATCTTAAATAGTACTTACACGAAATAATCTTATCCTAAATAAATTTTAGCTAGTCAAGTAGTGTTTACAGGTAAAAGCGATGAGTTCCTCAAACAAAGAATCTTTAAATGGAAATGGTACGGTAAATCAGTATCGAGAACTGGATGAAGGTGCCACAACTTATAATAAATATGCATCTCCGAATGCAACTTCGACATTAGTAAGAGTTGAACCGCCTTCCAAACCAGCCGAGAAGTCAGAGGATGAGGCAAAAGCAGAAGAGCGATTGCAGCCAGAGGAAGAGACGAAGGAATCTAAGCCTAAAAATAAGAACCGTAAAAAGTTCATTTTCTTAGGTTTGGGTGCATTGGCAATTGTTGGTTCTGTTTTTGGTGTTCACTGGTGGCAGTATGCCTCTGCTCACGAGACTACAGACGACGCTTATGTGACGGCGGACATCCATCCTGTAAGTAGCCGGGTGAATGGTACTATCACTAAAGTGCTGGTTGATGATAACCAATATGTACAAGCTGGACAACAAGTAGTAGCACTCGATCCTCGCGATTATCAGATACAAGTTCTGCAAGCAAAAGCATCTTTGGAGTCGGCGCAACGTCAAGCTAGTGCTGCATTGTCTCAGATTGAACAGGCATCTCAAACTGCGTTAGGTAATACGCAGGAGGCACAGGGTAATGTTGGTAGTGCCAAAGCATCAATTTCCACAGCGATCGCAGCAGTCAAGGCAGCCCAGGCAGCAGTTCCTGTCGCCCAAGCACAAGTAGCTCAGGCAAATGCCAATCTTACTAAAGCACAATCTGATTACAAAAGCTATAACACCTTATACAGTCAAGGTGCAATTCCACTTCAGCAACTGAATGCTTACAAAGCCACCTATCAAGTTGACGTAGCTCAGAAAAGTTCTGCATTGCAACAAGTGGCCCAAGCTCAAGCTAACTTGGCACAAGCTCAAGAGAACGTGACTAAAGTCCAAGCACAGTTCGCAGCATCTCAAGGTGGACTGCAACAGGCAAAAGCTACAGGGGTTCAAACTAAAGTCTACCAAGCTCAATATCAAGCGGCATTAGGAGCGATCGCCCAATCTACAGCCAATCTTAAAAATGCAGAATTGCAATTATCTTACACAAATATTTACGCTTCTGCTTCAGGTCAAGTAGGCAACAAGACTGCACAAATTGGGCAACGGGTGCAATCGGGTACTCCCCTAATGGCGATTTCTCAGAACGATGATTGGATAGTCGCAAACTATAAAGAAACCCAACTTGCACATATGCGGATTGGGCAGAAGGTAGAAATTAAAGTTGATTCCATACCTGGACATACTTTCATTGGTCATGTCAATAGTGTGTCTCCTGGAACAGGTGCGACATATGCTTTACTACCCTCAGACAACGCCACCGGTAACTTCACTAAGATCGTGCAGCGCGTTCCAGTTAAAATTGTCTTTGACCCTCAAAGTATTAAAGGATATGAATCGCGGATTGTCCCCGGTCTATCAATTGAGACAAGCGTAGTTGTGAAATAACAACTTAGCTTTCCATGATGCCTTTATGACTTACACATCCTAAAAAACTCAGCCATAAATTACATCCGTAGGAATTTAAAGTCTGGCTTTACAGAATAATCGCAGACATAAATGCTATCCGTTTGACAATTTGTTTCTCATGCTACTTTGATTCCGCACAACTTTATGCATTCTTGCTATTCTAGCATGGGACATAACACCTGTAATTCTATGAGTTCAAGATCACAATTATATTCGTTTGCAGCAATAGTACTCTTGTTATCACCATTTAACACTTTATAACTGTATGACTTATAAAAACTAAAGTGATGTTACCCATGCCCAGAAAATTCATGAGCATAGTTCACCATTGAATGCTGATACTTGCAGGCTGGTTGTACTTTAGTTAACATTTTTAATGTAAATTAGTATCGTTTATATATGACTAAGCTTTATGTATAATTCAACTATTCTAGAAGTAGAAATTAACTAGAGCATTTTTTGAGGATTGAATGCTGTTGGACACAAAGAGCGATTATTACGTCATCAGATTGCGCGAACTGAAATGGTCAGTAAAAATTTGTAAATAGACTTCTTTAACCAGAAGTAATTTAAATAACTGACTATAATAA
>JAQYWO010000279.1 GCA_029379215.1 Rhizonema sp. PD37 | reverse complement strand
GTCTAGTAATTATGTCATATTGATATTTTCATTTAATTGCTATTTTTTCTATTTTTTTATAAAAAATGTTTTTTATACGCCTAAAAATATCTGAATACAGACTCTAATACATTAAGTATTTAGTAGAGTACTCGGAATTATATAAGCATGTTTTAATAGTGCGTACATAACACTGTTTTAGAAGAAATCGTGAGCCAGATAATCTAAACTTTGTTCATGATAATAAAACACTGTAACAAAAACCAAGTGCGATGCTTACATCTGGCTAAGCCTATGTATTTTTGGGGAGGTAGTGAGTACAATTAATGAATTATGAACAGAAAAACTGTAATTATGGCTTTGGCTTAGACAGTTGTAGGCGTGTGTGTGATAGGGCGATCGCACCTGAATTGAGACAAATTTGACAAAAGTGATCGCTTGTGGAAAACCTTATGACAAATGCAACTAGACCTCTACCTTTCTTGATAAAATACGAGTGTAAAATTTATGGAGGCGAAGAATGACAACAAACCAACCTGAGTTGATTAACGATCATCACAATAGCAGTTTAGAGAGTAACTCATGACTCAAGCTTTACCAAAAACTAAACTAGTAACCTTTGAAGAGTTTGTGAAATGGAAACCTGAAAGTGGACACTATGAATTGCATGATGGGGTGATTGTTGAAATGGCACAACCGCTTGGGGAGCATGAAGAAGTTACAGGTTTTTTATCTGTACAACTAGGATTCCAATGTTATCAATCAGGTTTTCCCTACTTCATACCTAAAACAGCATTAGTAAAACAATTTGATAACGACTCTGCTTACTCACCAGACGTACTGATAGTTAATCGTTCTAATTTAGTAAATGAACCACTGTGGAAAAAAGAATCTACTGTTACTCAATCGGTATCAATTCCTCTGGTGATTGAGGTAGTGAGTACCAATTGGCGTACTGACTATTACACTAAACGCGGGGTTTATGAAGAAGTTGGTATTCCTGAGTATTGGATTGTAGACTACTTAGCTTATGGTGGTAAGTCATTTGTTGGCGATCCCAAACAACCGACAATCTCGATTTACTCGTTGATTGACGGTGAGTATCAAATTAACCAATTTCGGAGTGATGAGTGTATCAAGTCTTTAACATTCCCTGAGTTAAACTTGACTGCTCAACAGATTTTTAATGCTGGAAGGATCGAGAATGTGTGAGTACTTCCACTATCCCCAGTGCGGCTATGCTCCCAAGCTATCAAACAAACTCATGTACATAGGCACAATAGATAAAATTAGCAACGTTGGATGGTACGAATACAGGGTTGAGTACCAGCAATTAAGCGCTTACTATTTCGCTCAAAAAATAATGAGAAAACTTTTGAGTAAAAATCCGGAATGAGTAAGTTTGATGTTGTAGATTCTAATTAACTTAATACCATATGTTTAGGCAGACCATGCTGTATAGTGCAGTGTGGTCTTATATTTGGTTCAGTGCTTGGTAGTAGCCTACTATATGCGTACTATAATAATGTAAGGATTCAGGCGTTAGCCCTACCGACTGTGAGGCTTGTAAAATGATAATGACTAGTCCAATAGTGTAGGCAATTCCGTTCATAGCTAATTATTGAGGTACTGATAGCTGAATTCTTACCTCACAACTCTACTTTGGAGCAATGTTAATCATGAGCAAATTTCTTTCACTTGTTACCTTTTCAAGTCTTCTTATCCTCGGTGTGAGTGCTTGTTCACTGTCATCTGTAACGGAGCAAAAGCAAACAACTCAAGTTGAGCAGGAAAGCAGTGACAACAGCAGTCAACAGCAGCAGTGTTCGCGTTCTGTTGTGATACAGAATAATGGTAAAACGGAGACTCATACTTCGTCGCAATGCTAAGCATGAAAATTAATATATGACTTTTTAAGAGGGTTTACCGTACCTATACTTTTACAGTTTGCCACACCTTTCAAGACTTATTTTAAGGATCGGTAATCATCCTCTATTTATGTGCTAAAAACCGAATATACATCCTAATTGTTTACTAATACTATGAGGTTAAAGCAACTGTTTAACTCCTTTATTTAGTAAAGACAACAAGAGGGATATCAAGATGTTAGTTCGTTATAACCCAATCTTTGAAATGAATGCTCTCCACCGTCAACTTAACCGTTTATTTGACGAAGTACCTGCTACATCTGGGGAAAGAGCTTTTACACGAGTTCCTGCTGCTGAAATCAAAGAAACTGAAGATGCGGTTCATTTGAAGTTGGAACTTCCAGGCGTGGATGCGAAAGATTTAGATGTACAAGTCACAGAAAACACTGTTGCCATCAGTGGTGAGCGTAAGTCTGAAAATAAGACTGAAGAAAATGGTCGTACTGTCACTGAATTCCGCTATGGTAAATTCCAGCGCGTGATTCCTCTAAACACTCGGGTTCAAAATACCAATGTGACGGCAGAATACAAAGACGGCATTTTAAATTTGATACTACCTAAAACTGAGCAAGAAAAGAATAAAGTCGTAAAAGTCAACTTAGACCAACCTACTACTTAATAGTTCTTGGTCCTTTGCCAAAGTCAAGTAGAATAACCTTAGTTTAAGCTCGATAGCATGAAAGCTATCGAGCATTTTTATTATTGTGATTTAGTTAAAAATAAAACCTAGGCTCGTAGTTGAGGACAGTTCGGAGGAGGGTTTCCCTCCGAAAGAATCTGTCCGTGCGCTTCAGCGCTCTCACACAAGCTTAATTACAAGTGTTCAACCGGACATAAGATCAAGATTCCCGAGTAGAAGTCGGGGATCTGAGTCTGACAATGTTTACACGATTAATCCCTAACTGAGTAATGGCATTCTAGGCTAAATGCTTACCAAAAATTTAAAAGCACATGTGGAATACTGGCATTTTATTTGGTAGATTAGTATATCCAAAGAACTTGTTTGCAGGAGCGTAATTTCTCAAACTAAACCTAGACAACTATGAAGACTTTGACACGATTTACAACAATAATTGGTCTGTTATCAACGATGCTTGTGGTGACTCCCTCTTTCGCTGTACCACAACCAACACTACCAAACACTGCACCAAACAAAGTGTTAAAGATACAACGTCAAAGCGGATACTGTCCAAGCACAATTGGTCTTTGGAGTTCTTTACGTCACTACACAGGAGGTGAAGAACTTACTATTATTGCTAACACCTCGCCGTTTGCTGATAAAGTCCAGTTGGTAACATCAACCAAAAAGTTTGTCAAATACAGAGCGCCCTTGAAAAAAACTTATGAGAACTGCGTTGGTGGAGGTATTGATCGCCAACTTAGGTATGGGGTGCGGTTCCAAAAAGGCTATATTTCATTTCGCCTCTCGCTACCAAAAGATACTTCCAGTAAATCAAGTGCGATCAGCGAGACAAAAATAGTCAGCGATCGCCCTTACGTACGTTGGGCGATCGCCGACTAAATTATTTTGTCTTGCAAGATTCGAGTATCCCTCACACAAGCGCTTGGAACAGCACTTTTAGCTATATTTCTGGATCGACTAAGCGAGTTCACCAATACGTAAACGTGGAGGTTCTAAAAAACTTGACATATTAGTAATTGGTAATCGCTTTTATCACTATTAGCTAGACACAATAATTGCCCACAGACTTGCTCCCAGCCCAATAGCTGCTAGGTGTTGCCAAAAAAGCGAACGCATTGGTTGACGAGCAATTTTTTGTGTTAACACCATTGTTAACAGCACTGAGAAAATGAGGGTAGCACCTTGCAAAAAGTCTATTACGGCAGGATGAGCGACCAATACAGGTAACTGCTCGCCAGAAAAACCAAAGGTAGCAAAAGTTACTGGAAGAATACGTCCTCCTTCACCTAATCCTAAACGCAGGTAGTGAGCCAAGTTAGCTCCCAAAACCAATGGTAAGTATCCATAGGCAAGCTCGACAAATGGTCTTGGCTTACGACAATTTTGGATTTTCACTTTACGATTTTGGCTTAAATTTTGCTCTTTTGGAGCAGATTCTTTTGAATTTGACGAGTTCTGTAAAAATCCCCAATTCAACAACCAAAATCTCAAAGACGAAAAGCCGTATGCTGCAATTGGAATAGCTACTGGTATCGTCAATGCCAATAGTGATAACCCCAAGTGTTGCCAAAATTGTGTTAAATCGAGTTGTAATCCCAACCAAGATTGTAACTGTGGTAAACGATGGAGATACACTCCGCCCAAAAGTAAAAATAACAGTGCAACCTCGTAGCGGTGAGGGACATGAGTTGTCCACAGTTCAACTCCGGGGGGACGTAAATTAAACTCAACAGAACGGTGGGGACAGGCTTTGAGACAAGTCATACACAGCACGCAGTCTTTGTTATCTTCTAACTGTGCTGGGTGAGAGTACACCGGACATCCAAGAGTTTCCAACCCCTCGCCTTTTTGAGGTCCACCCTTATAGCATTGATACGTGGTGCAAGTTGCAGAACAGATACCTTGTTGCGCCCGTAATTCTGTCATTGATAGCTTAGCAAACAAACCATTCATTCCGCCAATCGGGCAGAGATAGCGACACCAAAACCGCCGTTCAAAAATGGCGGAGAAAATCATTGCCCCTGCAGTAATTAACAGCAGCAAACTACCAGAGAGGTAAGCTGTATTTTCTAAATTCCAAAGTTCCTCCCACAAGAAAATCAGACTGAACAGTCCGAAGAGAAACCACCCGCCCCATTTCTCTGCTTGGTGTCTCGGCCAGCGTTTGAGTTTTCGGGGAAATAACCATAAAGACAACTTTTGTGTAATTTCCCCGTAAATCATGAAAGGACATACAGCGCACCAGATTCGACCTAAAAAGGGAAATGCCAGCAGGAAAACAGGCCACCACCAAGCCCAGAAAAGATTTAAAGCAAAGTTGCGATCGCGCGTCTGGGGACCAAAAAACAAAACTCCAACAAGAATGGCAAAGGCAGTCAAACTAAAGCCATAGTTGATCCGCTCAGGCCACCAAGGACTGCGTAGAAATTGCCGCAAATTAGGATAGGCATTTAAAAGATTGATGCGAAATTGCTTTTTCTTAGTTTCGGCTGACCAAAAAATTTCTTCTGTTAACTCTTTTGCATCTCCAGCTTGGACAATTGCCCGTTCCACTAAATTTTGCAACTCTCTGAGGTTGCCAGGAAAATCATACGACTGCAAGCGGCGTAAAGCTTCTGATGTGACTTTAGGTTTGGTAACACCTCTTGATCTAGTGTATAGACTAATGTAATATTCCAACTGCGCTTTAATATCAGCTTTTCGCACCCGTAACGGTGGCACTTTGATGGTGTGCCCAACGGCATGATCAATCGACGGCAAAGTTTTTTCTGATACTATTAAAATTCGGGCTTTACTGACGCGTGGTTCGGCGGTTGATTCTTCCGAACGACTGCTGGGGGTATATGTGTTCTTTTCTATTAACTCAGTTAACGCAGGTAGCAATTCTGGTGGTGTTTCTTGAATATTGTTAAGAACTAAGGTGCCATTCCCCAGCCATTCCAGCAGTCCTAATTTGCCTCCAAGGCGACCAAACAAATCAGCACCGCTTGTTTGGAGAATACCACAGTTGACTTTGATAATCGGCTCTCTTCGATAAGCGGAACCATAGTGGATTAAGGCCGCGATATTATCTTTTTCTAAGCCCGGTTCCCCAAAAATAAGCACTGACTTCCTTTCTGTCGCTGCTTTTCTAATTTCTTCTCGCAAGCGCACTGCATAGCGACTTGTACCGACGATTCCCCGTTTTGCTTTAGTGATTAAGTAAGGTCTTAAGGCTGTGGAACGTTCTTGTTCGTAAGTGAAAGCAGATGAGAGTTGAGCTAATTCTTGAGCCATTTGACGAGAGACAGCCTGAGCAATTTCCGGAAATTGGGTACCTAATTCCCGAAATTTCACTGTAGGTACAACCCAAAACTCGCATTCTGTCACAGTTGTAATTGTCCGTTGAGCCAATTCATCCAACAGCAATTCTTGTAAGTTAATCACTGCTCCTGGAAGGAAACCAACAGCCAAGGCTGGATTAGTTTGATTGCTCTCACTTTCAAGTTGTCCATGTTGCAGAATATACAGGGCTTCAGGCGGTGAGCCTTCAGTAATGAGATGTTTGTTTGCTGACACCACCTGTTCTTCAATGACTTGGGCGATCGCACTCAATACTGTAGGTGATAACATTCCTAAAGCAGTACGTTCTTGTAGCCATATCACTTTTTCTTCTAATGTCATGGTAATTTCTCCATGCAGCTTGTTATAAATGGAATTAATGCTCTCAAGCGAAAGTCAATTTGTCATGGGTCGGATCGTGCACGAATCTTTTTTTCCCGATTACCAGCACGCATTTATATAACTAGCAATTTACGTTATTAGTTTATCTATTTGCAGGGTGTTAGTACTTTTAGGGGATATTGTAAAATAATGTTACAAAACATTCGATGATTGGTGACTTATGAGTACGTCAGATCTACCTAACCTCTGGGTACCATTGGCTATGTTAATTTTAATTATCTTTGCTGCTGTATTTTTTAGTCGTATGAGCTAACAAGGAAGGAGTATGTTTGTACGACTTTTCTAGATTAATGCTTGCCGTATCGCGCTTCACGTCTATATCGCTTAAAAATGAGCGATTTATCGCTCACTACAAATACCTCACTTAATTCATGACATATATCACCAAAAGAAATAAGCTACAAGATCGCCTTGTTGTAATGTTATTAACATTTGTTCTGTTTATCCGTACTGTAGGTGAGGGATGAAACACGATTTGAGTCACACAACTCGTTACAAGGAAGCGGAAGTACCGAAATCTGCCCGATTGGCTGTGGCAGCAGTATTCTTCGTCGGTGGTGCAGGATTGGCCAACTGGGTAGCACGTATCCCGGAAATTCAACAGAAACTGGAATTAAGTAATGGTGATCTGGGACTTGCACTATTAGGAACGGCTGTTGGAGCCGTGCTGGCAATGCCTACAGCCGGATGGTTGGTTGCTCGCTTTGGTAGTCGTCCGGTGACAAAATTAGCAGCTTTGATATACTGTATCGTACTACCTCTACCAACCTTAGCTCCTAATCTTCTACTACTAACGATCTCTCTGATGGTTCTGGGCGCTTTTTTTGGAGCATTGGATGTATCAATGAATACTCAAGCAGTTGCTGTTGAACAGCGTTACCACCGACCGATCATGTCGTCATTTCACGGCTTGTATAGTGCTGGCGGCATGGTTGGTGCAGCTAGTGGCGGTTTGATCGCTTCTTTAGGGGTTAACCCCAAGTCACATTTGTTAGGGGCAGCACTTTTACTGGGAATTATAGTAGCTTTTGCGTCTATAAAGTTATTACATACAGAGGCGAATATGACGACTGAGTCAACATTTACTCTACCAACAAGGTCACTCTTACAACTAGGTATAGTAGCATTTTGCGTCATGCTGAGCGAAGGCGCAATGGCTGACTGGAGTGCAGTCTACCTCAGCCAGACACTTACGACGGGACCAGGACTAGCTGCGGCTGGATACACAATGTTCTCGCTTGCTATGGCTGTATGTCGCTTAAGTGGCGATCGCCCTACTGAGCATCTGGGACCAGTCAGGATGGTACGCTTTGGTGGCACGATTGCTGCGATCGGATTGGGGTTATCTTTAATAATTGCTCAGCCGTTTATAACGCTGATCGGTTTTGCCTGTGTTGGAGTTGGCTTGTCAACCCTTGTACCAATTGTCTTTAGTGCTGCTGGACGCACTCCAGGAATTCCTTCCAGTCAAGCACTGGCGGCAGTGACAACAACTGGCTACTGCGGATTTCTTTGTGGTCCACCCTTAATCGGTTTCGTCGCTGACTTTCTTAATCTGCGCATTGCTTTAGGTCTTGTTGTCGTCATGTGTGCAATGAGCGCTGTACTAGCTCCAACAGTTGCTCGTGGAGTAGCCAAATAGCAATAACTGTGACAAATCTACATGTGGGATTTGAGATCAGGAAAAAATCTAAAATCCCCAATCTAAAAAATTGAGTTCATATCATTATTATCAGCCTCCAAAGATTGCTTGTGAGGTAATCCAAAATCATTTTAAGAGTTTGTGGTATGTTTACTCCTCAAGATCTTCCAGTTCTTCTGCTAGTGTTTCTTCAAGTACATCCACGACCATATGCGGGTCAACAGTTTCCTTCATTTTCTCAGCCTGATCATCCTGCCTATCCACAACATCAGGACTATCTTGGCGCAATTCCTCAATCAGCGCGATAAGTTTAGCCATTTTTTGCTCGGATAGTAGGTTTATTTGTAGGTTTAGCTGTGCTCTTTGGTTAGCCAGCTTTGCTTGTCTGTTTTGTGTAATCAGTACACCTGTTGTCATTAGTAACGAGCCGACAGTAACCGATCCCTGCAACCAGGCAAACGGAGGAGGATCAAGTCGCGGTAATCTAAAACGCCTTGGCAAACTATTGCATGTAATCCAGAAGACAATCACAAACACGATACTGTACAGAAATCTCGGACGACCAAAAAAAAGCGTCATGTCTTCTACAAACCGTTGGTTACGGGACACTTGTTTTTCGTGGCGTGCATGTAAGTCTATAATCGTCTCAATATTATGACTTACTTGTTCTGGTAGTGGTGTCGGTATAATAGTTCCTCTTTGCTCGCCTACTTTACTATGTGCTGATAGTGATTTGTTCTGTCCCTGTTTGTTGCTAGTTCTCAATCGAAGTCTTCTCCTTTTCGAGATCTGCTGAACGTACACCAAGTCTTAACAACGACCACTATATTACTAACTACAATATGAGATTTTCTTAGTCTAAAGGCTGAAGTATTGCGCTCTGCCGTTTGTCAAACGATGTAATCTGCGCTTTTTGAGAATTGCTTGATTAAGATCCCTGACAACTTGTACGAAGTCGGGGATCTTATTTCTCATTAGTTTCTCTGCAAGGGAGCCCCTGAGCTAAATTTGCTTTTTGCTGTTACCAATCGTCATAACAGCGACAATCGCACTTAACAATGCCAGTCCAACGGCAATAAACATACAAGTGCGAAAGCTATCTACGAATGCAAGAGCGATCGCGTTTTTCAGCATTCTACCCACTTGGGGACTCACATCGTGAGGAACTTCCGCCCCAGCTAGCTTAATGCGTTGTTCGTTCAATAGTTTTTGAACTTCGGGTGGTATTCCCAATCCTGCTAAACGTCGATCTAGACTGTGATTGAAAATATAAAAGACAAAAATATTTTGGATTGCGATTCCTATCAACCCGGCAGAACGAGCAATAGCATTATTAATTCCTGAAGCAACACCAGCTTGGCGCTGCCTGACGGCACCCATCACTGTTGTTGTCAATGGTGCAACACTGATTGCCATACCCAAACCCAAGATTACCATCGCCGGAAAAAACGTTGTCCAGTAACTCCCACCAACTCCTGGTATGGCAAAGGCTGCAAACCCAAAGCTTGCAATAATCGGACCAATTGTCAAGGGTAACTTTGCACCATAACGACTTACTAAACCTCCAGACCAACGTGATAGCAGGAATATAATGAGAATAAATGGTAGGAAGACTGTGCCTGCAGCCGTTGTCGAGTAACCCTGAACTTGAATTAGATTGAACGGAACAAAGTAAAATACCCCACTCAAAGCTGAGTAAAGGAACAAAGTCACTAAATTTGCTCCCCTAAAAGTCCGCGATTGAAATAAAGATAACGGTATCATCGGAGCGCGACTGTTGACTTCAACAAAAATGAACGCACTCAGGATAACTGCGCCAAGTGTTAAACAGCCTAGAACCAACGGATGCAGCAATCCTTGCTGCGATGATTCAATGAGTCCATAGACGATCGCCCCCAAGCCGAGAGTTGCTAAAGTTGCTCCCCACCAATCAAGTCGTGCGGACTCTTCATCGCGGCTTTCTGGAACATGCCAAAACAAAATAATTAGAACGCTCACTGCAAATGGCACATTCAGAAAAAAGATCCAGCGCCAAGAAGCATGTTCCAACAACCAACCACCTATAACCGGACCAAGTGCTGAGGTAATGGCTGTGAACCCCGACCAAGTGCCTATTGCCTGCCCACGCTGTTCTGAGCTAAACGAGGCACTGATAATTGCTAAACTTCCAGGTACAAGTAAAGCACCACCAATTCCTTGAACTGCCCTTGCCAAAATTAATTGATGCACGTTCAATGATAGACCACACCATACAGACGCTAAGGCGAAAAGGGCAATACCACAAGCAAAGATACTCCGTCG
Organism: Rhizonema sp. PD37; assembly: GCA_029379215.1. GTDB lineage: Bacteria > Cyanobacteriota > Cyanobacteriia > Cyanobacteriales > Nostocaceae > Rhizonema. The sequence continues at coordinate 1,343 of JAQYWO010000279.1, read as the reverse complement.
TCCAAAGCGATCGCCCAATGAACCACCAACTAAGATAAGTGCTGCAAGAAACAGCGCATACGATTCAACAATCCATTGCACGTCGGTAGAGGTTGCATTTAACTCTGATTGCAATACTGGAAGTGCCACGTTGACGACAGTACCATCAATCATCGCCATGCTCGAACCCAGAATCGTTGCTATGAGCACCCAAAGTCCGACATTTCTAGAGCAAGGGGCAGCACATGGTGTAGATCGAATCACTCCTTCATCGCACGGCTGTTTGACGATGTTAGCCATTTCAAGCCCCGAAAAATGTTATCTCCAAATCTTACCTGAAACGTGCAGATTTCACGAGTAGTGTCTGAAGTTATTTTACCTTGGTACGGAATCGAATCAAACTATCAGATTTCTTGAAGGAGCCTTCGTTTGTCTCGTCGTATGTATAAAATAAAACTATTGTTTGTAAGTCTGTGACAAAGGCAATTTTGGGAAGGATGAAGCTGTATCCACACAAGCGCTCCCACCTATTCCTTAATCTCTGTTTTGAGTACGTCTGCATTGTATTTAACTTCAGTTGCCGCTTGAAAAATGAAGTGGAAAAAATTCTAGACGATAGCGATAAAGTGCGACTGGGCGAGAACCGGCTGCAAAGTAATCTGGATCTTGGGGTGAAAGGTAGACAGCTGTAACTTGAGTGGCTTCTACACCCGGGCTGGATGTTTGTAATTGGTGGTAGGCAGTAGTGGACTCAACAAAGTTGAAATAAGGACGCCCACCACCTTTAAAAAGTTGTTGAAACGCTTCGGTCGCAATGAATTTGTCGTCATATGTAGTTTCTGTACTACGTTTTGTGACAATAGAAATGAGCCGGCGATCGCCACGTAGGAACGTAATTTGACGATTAGGAGATTTAGGATCTACTTTGACTGATAACACAGTGCTGTCATTTAAATAAGCCCGTGCCAAATTCAAACTATTAAATGCCCTATCTGCCACCACCTTTGATTTGCTATCTGTGTGGGGGATAAATTTTAAACTCGAAAAAAGCTTTTTCTCTTGAACAAAGCGGATTTGGAAATCTGTAGGCTGATTAAGATACTGACGATTCCCCTCAAATCCAGGTGTAACAATATTGGGAGCTAAAGGCGCAACTAAATCTATAAGAGTACTCTTAACCTGCCAATTACCCTCCATCCAATCCGGGTAAACCAGATCTCCCATAGCAGGTGACACCGACTGAATTTTTTCCCATTGAGGAAAATTTGCTAATCTTTCAGCCAACTGCCCAGCCGTGGCATTCCCACTACTCAGAAGGAATAAAACAATTAAATAAAAACTCCAAATCACCCTAACACCTAGCA
>JAQYWO010000278.1 GCA_029379215.1 Rhizonema sp. PD37 | reverse complement strand
TTTCCTGGACTCGCATTAATTCCTCTCACACAGACAGAATGAGCGAACGTACAGTTTTAAATACTCATTGTCCGTCCCCTGTAAAATTGCATCCAGCGCGGCTTGAGCAGAAATCAAATGAACGCGATTGTTACCTGTAACTACAGGATTTTCACCCAGTACAAATCTTTCAATTCTCTGTCTTACTTGTTCACGACCTTTTTCACTACGTACTAAATCTATAAAATTGCCCACGACAAAAAGATTATTAGCAGATTCATTTTGTTGACCATGATTTAGTTGAGTTTTTAAATCTAGAAGTAAGTCACGCTCTCCTTGAGTTAAGGAACGTGAAGCATTAGTTAGGAAAATAGCTGCATCAGTATCTTTGAGTAATCTTTGTGTAACTTTAGTACGGTCGGGGTGTTCGTTTAAGCCTGGAGAATCTATGATTTCAACCCCACTACTGCATAACTCTAAATCAGGATGCTCAAAAATAATTTCTTCAATTTCCGAATGTGCCAGTTCTTCACTTAGACAACCTATTGCTGCATCTTCTGAAATTGTCGCCTTCAGTTGATACTGTTCACAAGGAATCTCTTCTTCTCGTCCATCTTTATAACGACAGATTACTCGTTTGTGAAGTCCGTATTTTAAGACTGTTACTACACCACTACAAGGAATCTCCCTCACAGGTTGTATTTCCTCACCTAGCAAAGCATTTAATAAGGGTGTATCGCTAACAGCAGTCAATCTACATCAAACACTCAAGTTAAGAAAAGAAGTAGAGCAAATGCGGGTGGAGGTCAAAAATGGCTTTATTGACTTGAAACAAGCTTTAAAAGACCAAGGAGTGGAAATTAGGCAATTAATTGAGGAAGTAGCCCAAGATATCAAATTTGAACAACACCGCACTATTTTAATTCGGGCGTATGGGCTGTTTATCCAGGCTATGAACCGCTTTCGTTCAGCGATGCAATTTCAGGATATTAACCGGAGAAACGCTGAGATTGATGGTGTTAGAGGAATGTTATTTGAAGTTTTAGCAGATTACACTAATCCTCATTTATTATCAGAAACTTGTGCAGCAGGACAACTTCGTCGATTGGAATGTTCTTGGGCAATTGAACAAGCGATCATTGCCACGTATCAAGTACAGAATGAGGTTTCGGCTGTTAGTGAGCGTCTTTCTCAATTGCAAGATAAAATCCGTGATAATGCTCTGAGTGTGATCAATCGTTGTGAATCACATGACGAACTTGATTTTCTCTTTCCAGAAATCTCCCGGATTCAGAAGCATGATTTAGTACTATTGGATTCGTGGCATAATCATGTTTCTTGGATACAATCTCTTCCGTCATCAGATTTAAAAGATTTAAGTGGTTTTGGCTTAAACACTTCGGAAATCATTGTTAGTTCAGAGGTTAATCAAACCACATTAGTTGATTCAGTACCATCCGAACAATTAATATATGAAGAGTTAGCAGAAAAGTCTCATTTCTACTCTTTGCGTGACCAGTTATTATTTATGTTCAAGCCTGAGCTACGTCAAGAGTATGAATTTTATATTAGTCAACAAGCTAAAATTTCAGGTTATAGAACATTAGTTACCTCTAATTTAAAACAAGCATCTGATTTAACGGTTGCTAATCTTTATTCCTACTTTAATATCCGAGATGAATCAAAAGATGTAGAAGAAGAAGTTACATCCAATTGAAAATATTAGCACAAATCACATGAGGTATAGCTGTGTGATTACCTCCTTTGAGCAAAAAGGTAAAGGAAAAAGACTTATCTGGTAAGCCTTTCACCCATCTCAGATGGTAACTTTATTTCAGTGCTTAGTATACTAAGCTAAATTCGCTTTTCCAAGTACTGTCCAATCATCAGCTGTTCCCCAGCACGAGAGATGATCGATTGGCGCGTGCGGTATTTACTGCCAACAAGCCTTAATTCTTCTTCAAATACCGAACCGTTGTATTCGGTACGCAAACACAAAGTTTTGGGGTTGGGGAAGTAATACTGTGCGGTGACTGGTTTGGGTGTGGCAAAACCGCGATCGCGATACAATGTATTTCCCTTAACCCCAAATAGTGTTGAACCTTTAGACTCTTTTTTTCCCGTAACTGAATCCGTATTCCAAGTCACTTCAGCACCAAAAGTTAAACTGACTGAATCTGGCAAACCATGCATCTGCGCCATTGAGTGCAATTCATCACATCCCGCTTCTAAAAATCGGATAGTGATGATACTAACCATTTCCTTCGTTTCGCCTTCAGGTAGAGTATAATATCGCCTTTCCGAGCGCCATACCCCTACAGATTCTTGAAAAAACTTTGCCAATAAAGCTTCGTCAGAAACTTGTGCTATTTTTAACTGTGATGTCACTGATAACCTTCCTTACTATAAAACGACAATTAAGTGTTGAGTGTAGATACACTAGGTCTGTACCAAATACCAGACTTGTTTATATTTCTTAATATAAAGTAGAGATTTTGAGAATTACTGGTAATTTTGTTACAACATGATCTAGAAAATGGGCAACCAGAAGTAGAGAATAGGAAAAGAAGGGAAGGAAAGCGTTGGTAAAAATTCTGTTTCCAATAACCTGAAACCCTTTATTCATAAGCAGTTTGAGCAGCTTACATTTTTGCAAAGAGTACAAAGGGTTAATTAGTGTTTTTCAACCTATACCTTTGGATAGATTTAAGGAGTTTATGGTCAGAAATAGTTAAAAAAAGCAATTCTTATTTAAAAAACAAATAGAAGCGTGATTTTCAGCGTTGTAACTCTAATTTTTTGAAGATAACATGGAAAATAGTTACTTAGAAGCTTCTTACACTGCGCTGGGCGTCAGTTTTTTATGGACATTCAGTTAATCAACATCGGTTTTGGCAACATCGTGTCTGCTAACCGAGTCGTTGCCATTGTCAGTCCAGAGTCCGCTCCGATTAAGCGAATTATTACCGATGCACGGGATAGAGGTCAACTGATTGACGCAACTTATGGTCGTCGTACTAGGGCTGTAATTATTACTGATTCCAGCCACGTAATTCTTTCAGCAATTCAACCGGAAACGGTAGCGAATCGCTTTGTTGTGTCCCGAGAGCATCAAGGTGTAGATAAAGCAGTAGATAATTAATTCGGCTTTGCTGAAATGAAAGCCCTCTGCTCAAATTTACATGTCCGTTTTTGAGCAAAAAAAATGAGATCGGCACGTGCATAACTTGTTCGTGTCTCTTTTCATGCTTGAAAAAAGATTGAGGTAACAGTCGTCAACCAAATAGGTTTCCACATGTACCACTTTGGTGTGATCTCATCAGATATTCGAGATTTTTTATGTGAGTCGCTTTGGTAACAGATTCACCTTACTTTCAGCAAAAAAAGTATCCCTTAATACTAATTAATATAAGAGCCCTACTCATATACTTGGCAAAGAATCTCTTCCTCCCTTGAATTTTAATACTTCTAAGGATGGAATGATACTAGTATAGGAAAAACAGATGTCAGCAAATTGAATGCGCGATCGCCTATTTTGATAACATCAGTAGTAGTATGTGAATTAGATTATTTTTTGGTTATCCAGACTACAAAATCTATTAGTTAGTAGTCACCGAACCAGCGAAAAGGCTCATAACTAATAAATAATGTCTATTGATTCATAAGTTGAGCGGATGATGCAAGTTTTATCCATTGATAGTGGTGCTGTTACCAAGGAATGCGCGTTTAAAGGCAGGCTTATTGTTTTAACTGGTCCGAGCGGTGTAGGAAAAGGGACTTTAATGCGATCGCTTCTAAAACGTCATCCAGAACTATATTATTCTGTTTCTGTGACGACTCGTTCTCCTCGCCCAAGAGAAATCGATGGCAAAGATTATTACTTTATTGATCGTAGCCAGTTTGAACAAATACTGGAAAAAGGAGAGTTACTAGAATGGGCAGAATTTGCAGGAAATTACTACGGTACCCTTCGAGAATCTGTACTCAACCAAATTCATTCTGGCAAATCAGTTGTCTTAGAAATTGAACTGGAAGGGGCAAGGCAAATCCGCGAAACATTTCCCAGCGCTTTGAGTATTTTTATATTACCGCCATGTCTCTTGGAATTGGAGAATCGATTACGCAGTCGCGGACAGGATTCTGAAGAAGCGATTTGCCGTCGTTTACAACGCGCCCAAGAAGAAATAAATGCGGCTGATGAATTTAATATTAAAATCGTCAATGATGATTTTGAAACTGCTCTCAATTCTCTTTCAGCAGTTTTGTTTGAATCACATGAGCATTCAGCTATTAGCTGAATGCTGATTAAAATTAGCAATTAACTAACAGCTAATTGCTAATTGTTTAGCTGAGTAATAAATAGTAAGGAGTTGATTATTAATCGCTATTAACTTCTCACTCCTTACTGATCATTAACCTGCTATATTTAGGATTCTTACTAGATTACTAGTTATCAAATAAGCAACGACTGCATCACCAAGACCACCAATTAAGAAGGCACTAGCGAAGTTGTTCCAGCCTTCTCCAGATTTAAAAGAATCTGGAGGATTTGGGACAGTGACGGTAGCAACTGGTGGGAGAGGCTTGCTATGCTATATTTAGGATTCTTACTAGATTACTAGTTATCAAATAAGCAACGACTGCATCACCAAGACCACCAATTAAGAAGGCACTAGCGAAGTTGTTCCAGCCTTCTCCAGATTTAAAAGAATCTGGAGGATTTGGGACAGTGACGGTAGCAACTGGTGGGAGAGGCTTGCTATGCTATATTTAGGATTCTTACTAGATTACTAGTTATCAAATAAGCAACGACTGCATCACCAAGACCACCAATTAAGAAGGCACTAGCGAAGTTGTTCCAGCCTTCTCCAGATTTAAAAGAATCTGGAGGATTTGGGACAGTAACGGTAGCAACTGGTGGGAGAGGATTGCTACTGGCGTATAAGGATAGACTAGCAGTCAGAATCACAACAAAGCCAAAGGTTGCCAGCAACCCAGCTAAATCGGCTCTATCTGTATCCCGCAGGGGACCAAACGTGGCAAATGGTCCAAATAACCAGTAACCGTGAGCCATGCCAACTTCTAGACCCCGTCTGTAGGTCGTTAGACCTGAGCGATAAGCAGGTAAGTTACCGATAAACCACTTGGCTAAGGGAGAAGCATTAATTGGCGTTTCCAGATTTCCTCGCTGTGAATCGCGCCATTCTGGAAAGACGACTTCCTGGTTTCTGGGATCGCTTGCACGGTTTTTTGATGCATCTATTGCTTGAACCATAATCTCTATTTGCCTCTAAACAGCACTTACGCATTTTTAATTATTAATAATAATTGATGCAAAAAAGCCATTTTTGCCAAGTAAGTTTAGAAAAATTAATTTATCAACAGAGAACAAAGAATATATATCTCAGAAACAGAGAGTTTATGACCACTGTCAAGTAAGTAGAATACAGATGTAAATATCTTCAGAATGACATATTCCATCCGGAAGAGTTTACATTCCGAACATACAACAAGCGTGCGTTCTAAACTGGGTACAAGTCTACACCTAATGGCGGTACAAATCCCAATAATTGCATTCTGAGTTATTCTCCAACCTTTACTAAAAATTAAACTCGTAAGCCAGTGATTGCATTACGAGTTTAAACTTACTGGCTCTGGTTAAGAGTGATAAATTGAAAGTATTTATTTCTAAAACATCACTCAAGAGCCAAAAATTAGTCTATGGCAATGGATGGAAAAGTAGGTCGGGGAACCAGTTGTTAAACATTATCAACAGAACAGCAGTCAGTATCAAATTGACAAACAATAAAACTGGTGCCAATGAGAGATATTTAACGAAATAATTTGGTTGCATGAGTTTTTACGCCCAAATAGGTGAGTTTTTGGCAATTAGCTATTAGCTATTAGCTTTTGGTTACTAGTTGTTTTATTAACCACTATCCATTATCTATTAACTCTTAGCGTGGTGAAATGGTGATTTCCTCATCTTTAGCTGTTAATTCGCCTGACAGCAATTCTTTTAAAGCAGCTATTGGCCAAGCAAAGCCTGAAAGCATTAGCGGCAATACTTTCGGTACTTCCAGCACGATTTCCTTCATTTCCACGTCAACGCCTTCTTTTTTGATTGCTATCAGATAGGCACGACCTACCCAACCAATCCAACCGGCGATGTACAGAAAGAGAATGCCAGGAATCAGAAAGTCACCAGCACTGCTAAGACGACCATCGGTTATCAGATGAGGAAGCCCTTCAGGACCGCATAATGCCTCGGAATAACGCTCAAATCGCTTTTCTCCTGATGCTGGATCGGAAGTGGTATTCCGGGCAGCTTGTGCCCTTTCCTGAAAGGCAGGAGAATCAGCGCAACGTACAAGATCAGCACCTTCTGCTCGGGCGGATGGTGCAAGATTGAACCAAAGACAAATCGCTAAAATCAGAGCAAACAAGCGTCGCATAGGATTGTTTCCTTGTATGACGGAACAAAGTTTTTTTTGTACAAAACGAAGCGGCTTGTACAACTTTCGAGAAGCGGAGAGCGCTTTTTCTAACCATAGATAGAGGTGAAAGAACACTTCTATCAAATGCAAACTTGATGGATGTTTAATCCACCACGATGAAATCAGGTTAAACTAGGATTTTGTCAGGTGTCAATCTGACATATTTGCCTATATTTTCTGTTATTTTGTCGTGTTTTTAGCATATGGAAATCATACTCTCGCCCGTGTACCGAGTAAAGTTTAAGTCAATAAAAGTTTAAGTTTCTTAAAAATAAAAGTAGGGGAGTGAGGAGGAGGCAGTTGCGTGCAAAGGTTACGCCTGCTGATCTTTCTGATCTTACTTGAAGCTGGGGGTTAGTTACATAAAGAAAAATAATCAGGGACAAATGACAAATGTCAACCGTTTTAGCTATAGAAACGAGCTGTGATGAAACTGCTGTTGCGGTTGTTAAGAATCGTCAAGTTTGTAGTAGTATTGTTGCGTCACAAATTCCAATCCATCGGCAGTATGGCGGAGTCGTACCAGAAGTGGCGTCTCGACAGCACCTGGAAACAATAAATGGAGCGATCGCTCAAGCCCTAGAACAAGCAGAATTAGACTGGCATCAAATAGATGGTATTGCCGCAACTTGTGCGCCTGGACTGGTGGGGGCATTATTAGTGGGGTTAACTGCTGCTAAAACCCTCTGTGTAGTCCATAACAAGCCATTCGTAGGAGTTCATCACCTTGAGGGTCATATTTACGCAAATTATTTGAGCGAGCCAACTTTAGAACCACCCTTTTTGAGCTTGCTCGTCTCTGGCGGACATACAAGCTTGATTTACGTCAAAGATTGTGGTGTGTATGAAACATTAGGCGAAACTCGTGATGATGCAGCAGGTGAAGCGTTTGATAAGGTGGCGCGTTTAATGCATTTAGGATATCCTGGTGGACCAGAGATAGATCGCTTGGCACAAATCGGTAATCCCCAAGCTTTTGCCCTGCCATCCGGGAAAGTTTCCTTACCTAGTGGAGGCTATCATCCTTATGATGCGAGTTTTAGTGGGTTAAAGACAGCAGTGCTACGACTTGTACAGAAGTTAGAGAAGAATGGGCAGCCTTTGCCAGTGGCAGATATTGCGGCAAGCTTTCAAGAAACAGTCGCACAAGCACTCACCAAAAGGGCGATCGCTTGTGCCCTTGACTATGGTCTTTCCACCATTACCGTAGGTGGAGGTGTAGCAGCTAACAGTGGGTTAAGAAAACACTTACAAGCAGCCACAGCCCATAACCTGCGGGCAATATTCCCCCCCTTGAAATTTTGCACCGACAATGCTGCCATGATTGGCTGTGCTGCCAGTGATCATCTCAACCGAGGTCATATCTCCCCTCTCAATCTCGCCGTTCAGTCTCGATTAGCACTGTCTCAAGTGATGGAATTGTATCAAAACCAAATAGAAGATGCTTCTCCCCACTTTTCCTACTGATGTTGGGCAACGATACACCGGATGTGAGTAGCGACTGCATCTGGCTGCTCTAACATTGCCAAGTTTCCGCAATCAGGAATTTCAATAACATTGTCGCCACAATATTGGAACAGAGGGTGAAAACTAGCTAAATGACGGACATACTTAGGTTCCATAATCTTGTCTTCCGCACCTGCGAGGAAATAAACAGGCTGTTTAAGTTGGGAGACAAGCTGGGGTAAGTGGTTAATTTCTTCTTCTGTCGTAGAGTCTAGCAATGTTCCCAAAGCAGCTTCTGGATCGGCGACGACGAAATCAATCACCCTCTGACGCGCCCAGTAACGCTCTAAAGGACGTGCAACACTATTTCTCGAAAAGAGGAGATCGATTAAAGGCATCTGGCTTAGCCATCGAGGGCGGACTTGCAAAAATCGCTGCCCCGCTAAGCGAAACTGCTCGAAAGCTTCTTTGAGATAAATGCCACCACCTGCGTTGATACAGATGACTCCCTTAACACAGTTGGGGTATTCGGCAGCTTGCCAAAGAGCGATCGTGCCTCCTAGAGAGTGACCGATTAGCCAAGCACTGGTAATATTCAGATGTTGTAGAAGATCGGCTAAATCTTGAGCATAGGCAAGTGGAGTATAAAGGGAATCGAAGGGATTAGCACCCGTGTGATTGTATGTGGAAGTCAGGCTAAAAGAAGTTTCTTCGCGACTATAATCAGTTTTTGCCTTAGATTGGGACTCCCCAAAACCCCTCAAATCATAAGAAAGGCACTGAAAATCAACTGATAGGCGGGAAATCACAGGTTGCCAGTATCCACGGCTGCTGAGCCAACCGTGAACAAACACTAAAGTGTGGGGATTCCCAGTGGGAGCAGTGAGTTCGTATGCGTGTGAAACGCCTAAGATTTCAATCGTTGCCATACTTCTATCGTACATTGAACGGGGAGTAGGGAGTAAGAAGTCGTTATTGATTAGGAGTTAGTCGATAGTGATTCAGTAGAACAACCAACAACTCTTCATATACCCAGCAACCTCTGGCGTACCCCTTCAGCAATTTTGTGACCTAAATATTCAGGAATTAGGTTTTCATTCGGTCCAAGTAAATAAAGAATTAGGCGCGTACGTCCGCGCCAAACTAACAAATTGGCATTGACTACCAAAAGGTCTTCTTGCCAAATAGCGTACATGACTTTATAAAATAATCCAGGTTGGTTATCGGCTTCAACCACTAAAGCCGGAAGATGGAAGACCGGATCAACATAAAACTCGGTTTGTACCTGTTCTAAGCCAGCATCAAGGTTGAATTCCACTGCCAGCATTTCTTCTACTTCAAACCGATCAGCTAAAGCCTCGCGAATGGCACGGGAGACATTTTCTGCGGTTTTGTCAGTGAGGGCTTCACTACCACGAGAGACTAGCAGTTTAATAAAAACTAACATTGGCGGTCGGATCTGTCCGTATAGACTTAAACCGTGGATTGTCAATCCATAAGCCGCTAGCACACCAAAAATATCGCTGAGCAGAAAAGACTGGTTGCGGTAAGCAAAATGCAGGGCAGTTTTGCTACTTTCCGATTTCATCTCAATAACGGCGCGTCGGGTTTTATAGAGGCGATAGGCGAGCCGCAAATTTTGCAGTTGGATCTCACTGCTTACAAATTGCTCATAAAACTGAGGAAACCCTCGGTTAAAGCGTTTTAACAGTTCCAGAGTAGAAGATTTTAAACCTGAAGCCATTTTTGAGGTTTCATAAAGATTTTTCAAAATAATCCAACCTTGCCAAATGCACTACATAAGAAAGCATCAGTGCTGAGTCCTAAGTTAAGATTTTTCTCTTTCAAGCTTAGTCTGAAGGTTTAAGGAGAAAATCTGAATTCTTGACGACGAGGCAACGCTCCTCGCCTCAACGCTCGCCAGTGCTGTTCCAGGGAGCGTCTGTACTCTGTGAGAAGACGGAGAGCCAGTGCATTCCTGTATTGCGTTGGGGAACCGAACGTAGTTCGTCCGCAGGGAAACAGGACTTACGACTTCTGTGTTGCCCGGCGCTGGCTCCTTAGGACTACCGAATACATACTCTCAAATCCAGCCTTTTTGGGGAATTTCTCCTAGTTTCCACAACATAATGTTAAAGTTGAAAATGATTGGTATAAGACTAACGCTCTCCTTTGTGCGGCTAGATCAAAAGTTTCATCACACCCAAAAAGTTTTGAGTGTAATGGTTCATAGATTGCTTGCACTAGTTAGGGTGAATCAACACTCTTGAGCGTGGAAACCAATTCAGTTATACTACCCGAACCACGTTGGCATGGGTTTTTGGAAAACTTGGTTTAGTACTTCTGAAGCAGCCGAGACAAACAAGACGACTCCCTTAGAACAAATGAGCGCAGAAGCTGTGGGTGATTCTACCCCTAATAGCGAGCGTATTGTTTTTAGCACTGAGCGAGATATCGACCTGTATGAACTCGAAGAACTGTGTGATGCGGTCGGTTGGTCGCGTCGTCCCCTAAGAAAAGTCAAAAAAGCTATTGAGCATAGTTTTCTCGTAACCACTATGTGGCAAGTACGAGGAAGCAAAAGGCGGCTCATTGGTTTCGCACGTGCTACTTCAGATCATGCTTTTAATGCCACTATTTGGGATGTCGTGGTTCATCCAGACTTTCAAGGTAAGGGGCTAGGTAAAGCATTGATGAAATATATACTTAAAAAGCTGAGGAGTGAAGAGATTAGCAATGTCACCCTTTTTGCCGATCCTCACGTTCTAGACTTCTACCGGGGTTTAGGCTTTATGTCCGATCCAGAAGGTATTAAAGGTATGTTTTGGTATCCTCATTAATCCTAAATACAAATAAGAAGCTCTATTCATTAGGGGTGTAAGGGCTTGAAGCTGTAAATTAATTTCTCTGCAGATCTATGCATTGCTCGGGATTTTGCCGAACTTTTATTTAATTATGTTAGAATTGCATTATGCTTGACTAGTGCTTTGATAGCAACGCTCAATTAGGTGTGAAACCTACTAGATACGTACTACGAACTAGTTCTACACATTAAATAAACTTTGAGTCTCGTACTGAAAATCATTTCAGGATCTCTAACTGGGAATTAGTAGTCACAGAACCGGAGTTACGAAGCGATGGAACCAAGTCGAAAGACACTACGAAATTGAGCAAACTTATACCGTAGAGTTGGACTTACTCATATTTGCTGGCTATTGCCTAGATATGCAGAAGTTTTTAGAAGCGGTGCTGAATCAGGGTAATTGTTAAATTTTATCCATAAATAAATTCAGGAGCTACTAAAGTGGCTCCCTTAATAGCCCGGCTGATGTTATAAAGCTTAACAACTTAAATAATTTAGCAAAAAATGGCAAAGCGTGATATCCTATTAAATGTGTAAGACAAAAACCAAGAAACTGGTTTAAATTGAAATCAACGGGATGTAGCGCAGCTTGGTAGCGCGCCTGCTTTGGGAGCAGGATGCCGCAGGTTCGAATCCTGTCATCCCGATATCAAATTATAATGAAAAAACCCTAAACTTAATGAAAAGTTCTAGGGTTTTTATTTTGATAAAAAAAAACAAAATATGATGACATTTTTTTAACTTGTATGTTAAAAAAGTTAAAAAAATGTCATTAAAATTACTCAAGCCTTCGGATAATAACTCAACTCACATCTTGCACCTGGAAATTTGAATGTCAATTCCATAACTACGTGGGAGG
>JAQYWO010000277.1 GCA_029379215.1 Rhizonema sp. PD37 | reverse complement strand
TTTCTAAAGTGTTTTAAACAAATACATAGCTTAGATGGATTACATTCATTGAATTGCTTCACATAGAAAGTTGAGAAATAGGAGAATACAATGAACAATATGAACTTGATATTTAAAGATTTATTCGGGATCTTCAAAGTAGTTGAAGATATCTATGCACGCATCAGAAAGATATTAGTCCCACCAAAAGCTTACTCTTGGCAAACATTAATTTATTTGAGTGTTTTTTCTTTGTTAATGTCATCTCTTTCTCTAGGTTATGTCAAAGATATCATTGCACTATTTGGTTGGTTGTTTTTAATAGCTGGTACTGCTTGGTATACAACTGATAACCCATTGGTTATCCCAGGTACTAATATGCCTGTGGGAGCAGTGATTACTGGATTTTTAATCAGCGTTTTCGCCTTTGGACGTGAAGAAAATGTGATTACAACAAGAACAATAGTACTCTGGCCAACAATTTCGGCAATCATTAAAGCGATTCCAGAATTTTTTGAAGGAAGTGGTACCGACTCAAAAGCTCAACTACCTAAGTTAGAAGAACGTCAAAAAATTATAATTTTGCTTGCTAGTTGCATGGTGATTAGTTGCTGGATACAATTTTATTTTGTTACAGACAATTGGTTAAGACAGTATCCTAGTTTGCTGGTAGATGGTGATAAGCGTAGTGCCTTTGTTGTCAGAAATGAACCAATTATTAAAATTCCCAAGAATGGAGTGACAATTCTCAACAAATTACAGCCACAAGTTACTGAACAAATAGATGAACAACCTTGGTCACAAGTAGAGCAGTGGCTAATAAATGCTCCTCAAATAGTTTCTAATTTAGGGAGAAAAGTCATACAAGCAAATCTGGCGCAATATGAAGAAAAGTCTCTATGGCGGGTGGAACCACGTGTATCTAATGTTAAGTCAGGATATCAGCTGGATTTATTAAGTATCTGGAGTGGTCCCAGTGCGAACCCAGCGGGTTACTACTTGAGAAAGTCCTGTCGGATCGATCCAATTGCAGCCGGAACAAACAACTCCACCACAATTGTGAAGAACACCGACCGGAAAAACACTATTGCAGAAGTTGAATGCGACTCTGTCATTAAATTTATCAAAAACGGACCGCCACCTCAGCAGTAAAGGTTAGAAGTTAGTGGATGGTAGATAGTGGATAGTAGATAGTGGTTAAAAACCTCAACAACTACCAACCAACAAATACAACTAACAAAAATACCATGAGTTTGAGTAGAATTTCTGTAATTGCAATGAATGTATTTCGGGAAGTCGTGCGCGATCGCATTCTTTATCTCATCGGCTTTTATGCTTTAGCACTAACCACTGCTATCCGCATACTTCCTGAATTTAGTGCAGTGACACAAGATAAAATGTTTTTAGACTTTGGTCTGGCGGCAATGAGTGTCTTAGGCTTAATTGTTTCCGTATTTGTTGGTACGGGACTGATCAACAAAGAAATTGAGAAACGTACCATTTTGGTGTTAATTGCCAAACCTGTTAGCCGCAGCGAATTTATCATCGGCAAATATTTAGGATTACTGGCAGTGCTAGGCTCACTTGTCGCCACAATGACAGCGATTTATCTGGCATTTTTACAATTTGGGCATGTTGCTCATCAGACAACAAGTATTTTAATTGCCGCAGTTTTTCTTTTCTTAGAGTTGTGCTTGATAACTGCCGTTGCTCTTACCTTAAGTGTTTTTACGAGTTCACTATTAGCCACAGCTTTAACTTTCGCTGTGTATTTAATGGGGAATATCACTCAATATTTATTAAAATTTGGTCGTTTGGGTAATAACCCCAGAATTGAACACCTTACTCAAGGTTTGTATCTAATTTTACCAGATTTAGCTCGATTAGACTTGAAAAACGATGCCGTTTATGGTTTAGGGGCCTTACCTAATCTAACTGCACTATCTTTTAATGCAGTCTATGCCTTATTATATAGCGCCATGCTATTGGCGTTTGCAGTTGTGATCTTCTCGCGACGTGAATTTTAAACACTTACAGCACATTGCAAGCAAATGAAGTACAACATTGAGAGCTAAAAGCCAGATTCTAAGCTCTTTTTACTTCAGACTCCTGACTCCTGACGAATGTATTCTGCTGTATTATCTGGCGATTCGAGAATAGCAGTTAACAGAAGCCAGTACACTGGAGCTGCAACTAAGGCACCAACCATCTATAAATCCCCACCCGTCGTCGTCGCCCGGAGTATTGGGCGAAGTCTTGGGGGCGGCAGCTTCGGTAAAGAGAGCTTCAAAGCGAAGCGTGCCTACCACACAATACTGCAAGGGCTAAGAAATTGATCTGTTGAGGCAGGCAGTTCTTGAGCAGGGGATGCAGGGGAGGAAAAAAAGCCTTATCCGAGCAGTATTGACCTACCACAATCTTCTACTTAGCGCTCTTCGTGGGCGACGATGAGATATAGAGTTTAACTGCTGGATATTTATTTTTATCGATCTCCCTAAATTCTGATTCCTTCGCATCAAAATAATCTAAACACGAAAAATTTGTAAACATAAGCGGAAACCACTTAGATAGTAATGTAGATAGGACTATGCATATGAAAAACAGGACGTTTTACAAAATTATGATTATACTTAGTTGCATAAGCTACAAAGATATGTCAAATTGTGACTAAATAATTTGCAATTTAATGCAAAATTGTAGATTTATATAGCTATTGATTCAATCGGTGCAAGCTATAGCAGCCGATATGAGGGATTTTCAGAGTAAGTAGAACCATTAAAAGTTTTTTTTAAAAAAAACTTAAATGGAACCCTCAACCGTGTTAGTTCATCTTTAATCACGGGAACAATAGCAGCAGTTGATTATAGCTGTCCGTAATCTATTGTTACCTGGAGCCATTGAGACGAGCCTTATGCCAGCAACATCTTTTTACGCAGATGCCGCTTACGATGCCAAATTATCCAGCCAAGCGTTCGATCCAGAACTCACTATTGATGAAAGTGAGTTACCGACAGATGATTTAGATGATCTGGAAATAGCTTCTGCCGACTCTGCTAGCTTTGCTTCAAGTACTAACCGTCGCAGCACAGACTTGGTACGTCTATATCTTCAGGAAATTGGGCGGGTTCGGTTGTTAGGGCGGGACGAAGAAGTTTCAGAAGCTCAAAAAGTCCAACGCTACCTGCGGTTGCGGATAATTATGTCGAATGCCGCCAAGCAAGAAGATCAAGTGCTTTCGCCTTATCTTCGTATCATCGAAGCTCAAGAGCGTCTGACATCTGAATTGGGACATCGTCCTTCTCTAGAACGGTGGGCTCGTGCTGCTGGTATGGAAGTGTTAGAGCTTAAGCAGATGTTAGGACAGGGGAAACGTCGCTGGGCTGAAATTGCTAAGTTGAAGGTAGAAGAACTAGAGAAAATTCAAAGCGATGGACTTTCGGCAAAAGAACATATGATCAAGGCTAATCTCCGCCTGGTCGTATCTGTTGCTAAGAAGTATCAAAATCGGGGCTTAGAATTATTGGATTTAGTCCAAGAAGGCACTCTGGGCTTGGAAAGAGCAGTTGAGAAATTTGATCCCACTAAAGGTTATCGCTTTAGTACTTATGCTTACTGGTGGATACGTCAGGGAATCACACGAGCGATCGCGACTTCTAGCCGTACAATCCGCTTACCTGTTCACATTACAGAAAAGCTGAACAAAATCAAAAAAGCTCAACGCAAAATTGCACAAGAAAAGGGTCGTACTCCAACCCTAGAAGATCTTGCCCAAGAGTTAGACATGACCCCAGCACAAGTGCGGGAAGTGTTATTACGAGTTCCTCGGTCTGTCTCTCTCGAAACCAAAGTAGGAAAAGATAAAGATACAGAGTTAGGAGAATTGCTGGAAACCGACGGCGTAACACCAGAAGAAATGTTAATGCGGGAATCTTTACAAAAAGACTTGCAGAATCTTTTGGCGGATTTAACTAGCCGCGAGCGTGATGTGATTCTAATGCGGTTTGGTTTGGCCGATGGTCATCCTTACTCATTAGCAGAAATTGGACGAGCTCTTGACTTATCACGGGAACGGGTACGGCAAATTGAATCCAAAGCCCTACAAAAGCTGCGTCAACCCAAACGGCGCAACCTCATCCGCGATTACTTGGAGTCACTTAGTTAGTCATGGATCATTGATCATTGGTGATTCACAGATCACCAATGATCAACAATAAATGACTTCATCAATTCCCAAAATTTCATAACTCCTGTATAAAGCACTGAACGCAAGTTGCGTGACGACGCATTAAGCCATAAAAAACGAGCAAACCTTCGTAACGAGTGAGGGGTTGTTGCTAACAATCTCAACAATAATGAGAAGTCTGCCTCTTGAAGCTTCAAGAGGCAGACTTCTCCTTGAAAACCCGCTCTTAATGAATCGCCTCAATGAGAGATCCCTCGTCTAGAACAGAAACTCGTGCAAGGTTTGCTCGTTTTTTACAGGTTTAAACCACGACGTCGCGTATATTTGCTGCGTGGTAGTCGATAATTTGTCTTGGAAAAAAGGTAATTATTCTTTCTTCCTATTAGACATTTCCAGAAATGATGTCAGGGCTTTCCCGTAGGCTACCGCAGAAGCTTCCCTAGCAGGGGTTTCAACAAACGCATAATTATAGTCGGGTTTCTCAGTTGTATTTATACACTATTGCCCTCACCCCTAGCCGCTCTCCCAAGTTTGGGAGAGGGGTTATACCGTTTCACTTTAAGGTTGATACAAATAGGTAAGCAGTCTTAGCATTCTAGCGCTTAGCAGGGGGAAAGAATTAGAAACCCGTTATTTGTATCAGGAATGAGCGTGAAATGGTATTACATGAAGGCATTTCGTATGTGACTCAAATAAACACGGCTAGAATTTTTTGGGATGTCTATCCCAATCATCGGTGAGTAGCTATATGATTATTAAACAAGGTTGGGAAATAAACCTACCATTCATTTATTGCTATCTTTCGCTCTTCACTCAGGCTTGCTTAATTTCTAATTTTTAATTCCGCATGGTGCTACAAGCAGCTCACGTTACGTTAATAAAAATTTTCAACAAGCTTTTATTATTGCAAATCAAGTTAAACTTTTGCTATATTCGCAATTAATAGGCTTTGTTGAGAACAACTAGTATGACTGTCTACACGGCAACTTCCCTCCGAGCAGAACTAAACGAACGTGGCTGGCGTTTAACACCCCAGCGAGAAACAATTTTACAAATTTTTCAAGAACTACCGCAAGGAGAACATCTCAGTGCGGAGGATTTATACCATCGATTAGAAGGTCAAGACGAAGGCATCAGCCTCTCGACGATTTATCGGACTCTAAAGTTGATGGCACGGATGGGAATCTTGAGAGAACTAGAACTAGGAGAAGGACATAAACATTACGAACTGAACCAGCCCTATCCCCATCACCACCACCATCTGATTTGCATAAGGTGCAATGCGACTATCGAGTTCAAAAATGACTCTATTTTAAAAACGGGAGCGAAAACTGCCCAAAAAGAGGGTTTTCAGATGCTCGACTGTCAGATGACAATCCACGCTGTTTGTCCTAAGTGCCAAAGGGCACTAATGCCGCTTTAGCACTTTAAATGAGAATTTTAGGGAGAGGAGCTATAGTACTCAAGTTGTTAGACTCGGCATATGTGGTACTTGGGAATTGGGCAAAAGGGACTTATGCGAAGAGATAATTATATTCCCCATTGCCCATACCCAATTACCAACTTGTGCAAGGAGTCACTTAATTAGATGCTAAAAGTGTCCGCTTTTAACATCATTCAAACTGATTCCGTAGAATTGTTGTGCCTGTTTGATTGCTTTCTTAGTTTTATCTCCCATCACACCGTTAAGAGGACCTTTGTAAAAACCTCGTGATTGCAGTCGTCGTTGTATTTCCTGAACATCAAATTCACTCTTGTCCGTATTAACTAAGCTATACAACTTAGCCCGTGTCGTAGGACCAGCAATACCACTGACGGCCAAGGAATTATCTGCCTGAAACTTACGTACAGCATCTGCTGTATAAGGACCATAGTAACCATTTGGTTCTCCCTCTAAATATCCGGCTTTAATCAACTCTCCCTGAAGAATTCTCACTGTCTCGCCGCGAGTACCCATATTGAGTTGATCTTGGTCAGTATGTTGTTTGGGAGCGTCTTCCCCATAACCAATGTTTCGTGGTGGCAATTTCTTTAGTGTTGCGGGTCCAACAACACCGTCGGCATCTAAGTTGTAAGCTAGTTGGAACCGCTTAACAGCGTCTTGGGTGATCGGACCAAATATTCCAGTTGAGTCACCATAATAAAAGCCTGCTATTCGCAATCGTTCTTGTAGAACTTTGACTTTTTCACCTTCATCACCTTTGTGAAGATAATTAGGATCTTGTGGTTTATTCGCTACAGTTTCAGCACTGGGTTTTTTGGCTTGGGCAGTTTCGGCACTGGGTTTTTTGGCTTGGGTTTCAGCGCTAGGTTTTTTGGCTTGAGCAGTTTCAACAGAGGGACGACGCCAGCTATCTAATTTCTGAATTGTAGCCGAGCCAGCAATACCACTATCGTCTAATCCAACAGTTTTTTGAAAACGCTTGACAGCGTCTTCTGTCTGTGTATCATAGACTTGAGTGATAGCAGCTTGATAGAATCCTGCTCCTTTCAACTTTTGTTGTAGGGTTTTGACAGAAGGACCTTGATCGCCTTTTTCCAGCGCCAGAGCGCTACTGACAACACTAAGTACAGATAAGGTGATCACAAGGGGGAGCATATATTTCCAAGCCCGACTTGAAAGTTTTGTCCAGTCAGGTGAGGCTGCTTTATTGAACAAAGATACTGGGGAAACGAATTCACCATTGGGAGAATCTTCGTGGGCGAAGGCTACATGCAAATACGCCAGGTTATCCATAATTATTATTTACACCAATGTTTTTTCTTCAATGATTGCTTCAGCTTGATGAACTAAATTTCGCAAACTTTCTAATGTTTCTTTACTTACATCCTGCCATAAACTACGCTTGTATGCCTCTAGCAATCTCTCAGCAATATCACGCAAAGCCCAGGGATTGCGATCTTGGATAAACTCACAAACAGCTAAATCAAATAAATAAGTTTGTGCTATACCTTGATACATATGGTCTTCCACACATTTAGCTGTTGCATCATAGGCGAATAGATAATCTACTGTCGCTGCCATTTCAAATGCGCCTTTGTAACCGTGGCGCATCACCCCAGCAATCCATTTAGGATTAATCACCCGAGAACGGTACACTCGTGCGATTTCTTCTCTTAGTTGGCGAACTCGCGGTTTGGCAGGAATAGAATTATCGCCAAAATAGGTTTCTGGGTTCTTCCCCCGTACAGTACGCACTGCTGTGGTTAAACCACCTTGAAATTGGTAATAATCATCAGAATCGAGCAAATCATGTTCGCGGTTGTCTTGGTTGTGTAAGACAATCTCCATTTGCTGCAACCGTTGTTCAAAGACTTCAGGTAATGATTTTACAGAGTTGGTATCTTTATTACTTTCCCGAACTGTGCCCCTGTCTTCTTCTTGCCCTGATGTATAGGCGTAGCAACTCCAGTTAATGTATGCACGAGCTAAATCCTTGTCATCTGTCCAGTTTTGCGATTCAATCAAGCCTTGAAGTCCGGCACCATAGGCACCAGGCGCTGAACCAAAAATGCGGTAGCGCGATCGCTCTGTTGCCTCTTGTAAACTGAAACCAAATTCTGTCCAAAACTCAGTTTCTTTGCGAAATTGCGCGGCTATGGGGTTTTGTTCTGGCTGCTCATCCAACGCCACCACTGCGGCAACCGCTCGATTAAATAAATCAATCAAATTTGGAAAAGCATCTCGGAAGAAGCCGGAAATACGTAACGTTACATCCACACGAGGACGCCCTAAAACCGAAAGTGGCAAAATTTCAAAGTCCACCACACGTCGCGCTGCCCCATCCCATACAGGTTGTACACCCATTAAAGCCAAAGCCTCAGCAATATCATCACCTCCTGTCCGCATGGCGGCAGTTCCCCATAACGATAACCCTAGTGTTTTTGGATACTCTCCATGTTCTTGGGTATAGCATTCAATGAGCGTTTCTGCTGCCTTTCTACCTATATCCCAAGCCGTTTCTGTAGGGATAGCACGAATATCTATAGAGTAAAAATTTTTACCCGTAGGTAGAACTTCCGGACGTCCGCGTGTGGGTGATCCTGAAGGTGCACTAGGGACATACCTACCCTCAAGTCCACGCAACAAGTAGGTAATTTCTTGGTCGGTTTGTTGTAACGAAGGGAGGAGACTTGATTGTATCCAATTCAAGACAGTGGGGAGGAGCAATTGCGTTGCGGAGTCAGTAATGCCTGAGGGACTTTTTTTGGCTAAGAGCGTTGGGATTTCCCCAAGTCCTTCAAGTAGCGTTGAGGAGGAGCCACTGATTTGAATAGAGAAGTCTTCGCTGTGGCTTTCATTAAAAAGAACTTCAGGGGAATCCCCTGATCGTAAGTGACTTTGACTAGTGAGGAGTTGTTCTACCAGAAAAGCCGCATATTGTTCTAACACATCAACTGCATCGCCAACAGTACGACAGGAGTGCCCTTTTTTAGCTAAAATCTGACAATCTTTAACTAATAACTGATTGCTAAAATCCTCTGTCAGAGGGTCGAAATCTAAGCCAAAATGTAAAGCTAAAGCGCGGGTGAGTCCTGATGAATTACGATTGGGTAAACGCGCGATCGCCACAATTAAATCCCGTAACTGTCGCCCTTGAGGACACTGCCCAAAAATGTGCAAGCCATCACGAATTTGAGCTTCTTTCAACTCACAAAGATAGCCATCAGCACAATTAAGAAAATTTTCGATTTCCGATTTTGGAAAAAGTTGGTTAGGAGCCAGCCCAGGAAGTGGTTTTTCCTCAAAGAGCGAGAATCTGTGGAGTTTTCCGACTGGGGCAACTTTGCCAGACGGATTTGCGGTGGAAATTTCGTTGGCTATAATCTTTAATTTCAAATCTTGGTGAAGATTTTCTTTAATAACCAATTCCTGAATGCGATCGCAAATAACTGGTAATCTATCTGGATCTAAACTCTGGGCCTCATAATACTCATCAATTAAATTTTCCAACTGTTGCAAAGAACCGTAGAGTTCCGCACGAGTTAAAGGCGGCGTCAAGTGGTCTAAAATTACCGCTTGAGCGCGACGCTTTGCTTGTGAACCCTCGCCTGGATCATTAACAATAAAAGGATATAAGTGAGGCAGTGCCCCCAAAGCCACCTCTGGATAACAATGACTCGATAAAGCCACACTTTTCCCAGGTAGCCACTCTAAATTTCCATGTTTCCCGACGTGAATCACCGCATCAGCACTAAAACATTTTCTAATCCAGTAATAAAGAGCCAAATAAGCATGAGTTGGTTCCAAATCTGGAGCATGATAATTCAAACTAGGGTCAAGATCATAGCCACGCGCTGGCTGAATTCCTACAAACACATTACCCAGTTGAATTCCCGGTATGGGGAAATCCGGGTGAAGTGGGGCAACTGAAGAATTCTTTTCTGTACTGTTCTCCTCGTCTTCTAATCCCCAACGCTTTTCTATCGCCAACTGCACTGCTTCTGGCAAAGACGCAAAATACTCTTGATACTCTGAAGAAGAAACACTCTGCTGCACTGGACGCCACTCCCGACTCTCCGGATCGTTCGTCACAAAATTCGTGAGGCGATTAATTAACTCATCCCCATGTTCGGGTAAATTTTCCACCTCATACCCAGCCAATTGCAAAGCGTGGAGAATTTCAACACAACTTGCAGGCGTATCTAATCCTACACCGTTGCCAAGACGTCCATCTCGGGTGGGATAATTTGCCAAAATTAAAGCGACACGACGTTTTTGGGGTGGCTTTGAGCGCAGTCGAACCCAATGAGATGCTAGTTGGGCGACAAACTCAATGCGATCGCTCACCGGTTCATAAACCATTACATCCGTTTCTAAATGGGGATTGCGGGTTTGCACAGTCTTAAAAGATACAGCGCGACTAATAATTCGCCCATCCACTTCCGGCAGCGCGACATTAATCGCGAGATCTCGGGGAGAAAGTCCTTGAAACTCTAACTCCCACTGCGACATAGATCCCCCACTCAGAATAACCTGCAACACTGGTACATCTAACTTCTGCCACAGTTCAACTTGAGGAGTTTCCGTATCCAACCGTGCCAAAGAAAAACTGGTAGTATTCAGCAGCACGGCAATTTGTTCTGAGTCTTTGGGTTGGAAAAACTCACTTAAAAAAGAGCCGACACCAGCTTCACGCAACGAAGAAACAAACACTGGTATCGGTTGCATATTTTGCTTTGCCAAAGCTGTACACAAAGCATCAATAACCTTAGTGTTCCCCGCTAAATAATGAGCGCGGTAGAAGAGAATACCTACTTTCGGGAAGTCGGAGAGTGGGGGTGTGGGAGAATGGGGGAGTGGGATACTCTCTTTCCCCCCCTCTTCTAAAAGCCACTCATACAACCCTACACGGGGAACTGCTTTTGGTGGTGGTGGATTGTATGAAGTTGACAGGCAAGTATCGGCGATAAATAGGAGAGAGTTGACAATATTTTCCACACCACCTTCGTTGAAGTAGCGCCATACCTGATTCACAGTACCTAGAGCGCCGGTCGAGTGAGTGATGAGATCAGGATCGAGTCCGTCGTCCCCTGACATAACAATGAGGGTTGAACCTTTACTTTGTACAATTTCCTGGACGACTTCCAAACCATAACTCCAGTAGGAACGTCCTCCTAACAAACGCAGTACAATAACCTGGGCATGTTCTAAAACTTGCTCGGCATAGTTATCAATATTTATCTGTTGCTGCAATTGCAACAGGTTGGCAACTCTAAATTTAGGAAACGTGTCGGGTAACTTGGGAACTGTAGCTGCCAGTGTTTGAATGTCGGTATCAGCAGCCGTAAGAAACACCAACGGAGCTGGTGTTTGTTCGAGAAACATTACGCTTTCTGACTGGGGGTTCCATCCTCCCGATGTAGCATTTATACGATGCATAATTCTCTAAAAGTAGTTCATCTTGGAGTGGGTTTGGGCGGGTTTAATACAGATAACATCTTCGCTTCTCACTCCAATTTGCCCAAACGCGCCCGTACAGAAGCAGGGAGTGATGATTGACACTTTTTTACAAACAACTCACAAATCATAACGAACAATCCCTGCTCTTTCATCCTTAAATTTCATCAGAGAAGATCACAAAAAGCTAAACTCCCCACTTCTTCTTTTAGCTATGCCAGAAGAAGAAGTGGGGACGTTCAGCTTTTTATCGGCATTCCTCCCGCCACTGTGTGAAGTACAAATACAGTGGCGGGAGGAATGCCATTTTAGTTGAGGACTTTAGAAGATTGTACCGAAAACAATCTTAAATCTAAGATTTCTAGTTATTATCGTCAGGTTCATTACCTGTAATTGCCTCGTACATTGCCTTATAAATGTGAGCCTCGTCTACTCCACCTTTAAGCCCTGGAATATCAAATCCATACCCGTGGAGATCAACTGTGTCTTTAAAAGACTCTAAGAGTTCCGCCGAGAACGAGATAATTCGAGCGAGCGAAACATACTAAGGTGGATAATTTTTATGACACCTCTTCGCCTCAGCCATATATTAAAGACGACATTGGTAGATAGATGTTTGGAAATACTGTTTTCTAAACAGTATTAGATAATACTAATAAAATTTAATCACTCCAACCATAAGGT
>JAQYWO010000276.1 GCA_029379215.1 Rhizonema sp. PD37 | reverse complement strand
AGCTAATGCCAACTTAATTTGAATGGGTAAATTACTTTCTTGGATATCTTCTAAAGTAAAATCTTTTTTTGCCAATGATGCATAAATTAATGGAAAAATTTCATCACTGATTTCTTCTGTTGAATGAGCGCTATAGATAATTTTATTAAAACCATTTTTTACAAGAGCAATATCTTCTTCCTCACCTAAAATATCTACCACACTTTGAAACGGTGAAAGTTTTGGCAGTTTTTTACCCTTAAATAGAATTCCTTTATGATTTCTTTCTATAATCACTTCGTTATTAATCAACAATTTTTCGTGCAGAATCCTATACTTATTACTTTCTATATCATCTTCAATAATTAACGAAGATACTTGCTTATCTTCAAATTTTCCTTCCCAATAATATTGGATATCATTTATAGAAAATTTAATACTCCATTCAATTCCATTTAATGAACCACCTTTAGCTATTTTTCTCAGATTCATAATAGATTGAAGAATTTGAGTTTTTCCCACTCCAGAAATACCAACTAAAAGAGTTAGATTAGAGAACTGAATTGGCTCAAAGCGCCATTCCAGTTCATGATCATAATAAGCTATCTGGTTTATTTTCATTTTTTTTCTCGTCAAAATGGAAGAAAATGAACAGCAGTTGCACCGACTCAGGGGAAACCTTTCAGTCTTGAGCCGTGGCGAGTGTTTCAGAACTTATATAGGACTGGAATATCATGATTTTAACGGTTAAAATTGTTCATGAGTCCTTTTTGCTCAGCTTGAACCATGACTTTGCATTCAGCCGTTGAATTTCAAGATGCGTTTGATGTTGTTGTAGTAGGCGCTGGACACTCCGGTTGTGAAGCCGCCCTTGCGACTGCACGCCTCGGCTGTCGTACTCTGCTGTTGACACTGAATTTGGATAAAATTGCTTGGCAACCGTGTAATCCAGCAGTCGGTGGGCCAGCTAAATCTCAGTTGACACATGAAGTCGATGCACTTGGTGGGGAAATAGGCAAAATGGCTGATCGCACCTATCTACAAAAGCGCATTCTCAACTCTTCTCGGGGACCGGCGGTTTGGGCTTTACGTGCTCAAACTGATAAGCGGGAATATGCGGCAGTGATGAAAGCGATCGTCGAGAACCAAGAAAATTTGACGATCCGGGAAGGAATGGTGACAGATTTGCTCCTCAATACCCATAATGAGGTCATTGGTGTCGAGACTTATTTTGGTGTAGCGTTTCAATGCAAAGCCGTCATCCTCACAACAGGCACGTTTTTGGGAGGGCGGATTTGGGTTGGCAACAAGTCGATGGAGGCAGGACGTGCAGGCGAATTTGCTGCTGTCGGGTTGACGGAAACATTAAACCGTCTGGGATTTGAAACGGGACGACTGAAGACCGGAACTCCAGCACGGGTAGACAAGCGATCAGTTGACTATAGTAAAATGACACTTCAGCCAGGAGATGAAGCTGTAGGTTGGTTTAGCTTCGATCCTCAGGTTTGGGTGGAAAGAGAACAGATGCCTTGTTACATTACTCGTACCACAGCCCAAACCCATCAATTGATTCGCGACAATTTACATCTGTCACCAGTTTATGGTGGTTGGGTAGAAGCGACCGGACCACGTTATTGTCCTAGTATTGAAGACAAGATTGTGCGTTTTGCTGATAAAGAAAGCCACCAAATCTTTATTGAACCAGAAGGACGAGATATTCCCGAACTTTATATCCAGGGCTTTTCTACAGGGTTGCCTGAAAATTTGCAAGTACTGATGTTACGTAGTCTTCCTGGTATGGAAAATTGCATTATGCTTCGTCCGGCTTATGCAGTAGAATATGATTTTATACCAGCGACTCAATGTTATCCGACGTTAATGACAAAGAAAATTGCCGGACTTTTTTGTGCTGGGCAAGTTAACGGCACAACAGGCTATGAAGAAGCTGCAGCACAAGGTTTGGTTGCAGGAATTAACGCTGCTCGTTTTGTTCGCTCTCAGGAGATGATTGTGTTTCCTCGCGAGCAAAGTTACATCGGTACGTTGATGGATGACTTGTGTACAAAAGACTTACGAGAGCCTTACCGAATGCTTACCAGTAGATCAGAGTATCGTTTAATACTTAGATCAGAGAATGCCGACCAACGCCTGACACCTTTAGGGCGAGAAATTGGCTTAATTGATGACCGACGCCATGCATTGTTTACTCGCAAGCAAGAAAATATAATTGCCGAAAAAGAACGGCTGTATGCAACGAGGGTAAAAGAACATGATGATATTGGGAAAGCGATCGCATCAAACACCCAGCAAGCCATCAAAGGTTCAATTACTCTAGCTGACTTGTTGCGGCGTCCAGGATTTCACTATCCTGACTTGGAGAGGTATGGATTAGGAAATTCCCATCTCGAAAAAGCTGAGAAAGAAGGCGCAGAGATTGACATTAAATATTCTGGATATCTTCAAAGGCAGCAAAACCAAATTGATCAGATTGCCCGTCAGGCGCACCGTCAATTATCTGCTGATTTAGATTACGCAATGATTGATACCCTTTCTAAAGAAGCACGGGAAAAGTTAAGTAAAGTAAAACCGCTGACTATCGGTCAAGCTGCTCGCATTGGTGGCGTGAATCCAGCCGATATAAATGCCTTGCTCTTATACCTAGAAATACGCAAAACCAAGACTCCATCTCAGTTTCCGACCTTAGCTTAACACAAGCTTCATGAAGTGCGAGTATAGTGATAAAGTATAACTTTCAAGAGCCTGGTATGATAGATAACATGAATTAAATAATGGCACTACCAACAGTCTCCGTATTCAAGATAAATTTAATACGAGAGAAGATTCAGCTCGGCTAGTAAAGTCTCCTTTGGGGACAGGGTAGAGACAATTCAAAACGAATTTTTGAATAAACAGGACTTCGCTGATGCATGGATTGGACTTATACTCTTACACCCCAACGAGAAAAAAACCTTTACAAAGCAAGTAGTAAGGGTGAAGTTTACACCGCAAAAAGCCACTATTCAAAATCGTTATGTCACAAGAAGCTAGCACCCATGTTATTATTTTGGAACCCTCAGAGGATTTGATCGCCAATGAAGCTTGGTCTATAGAAACCTATGCTGATGGTTTAATGGATGAACTCTTTGCCGATATCGATAATGTTCTGGATAATCGTCATACCCCAGTCACACGTTCCTCACACGCGGCGAACTCGGCTTATCAATGGCATTCAGAGCAATACAACAACACAATATTAGAACCTTCCTCCAGGTACTGGGACGTGACATCGGAGTTTCCAGAAGATGCACCGCTACAAAAAGTTGCGGCACCGCAAATTATCTTCCCAGAGACAGTCAGTCGAGCGGTACAAACAGTTGATAGAGTTAAGAACAAGCACGTAGGTACATTGTTTGAAACTCAGCCTGTTGCTAAACGTGTTGTTCAACGTCGGAAATGGCGGCACACTTTGGGTAAAATGCTCTCAGCCAGTGCTACCTTCGGCTTTGTGTGCGTTGCGATCTTATGGATGGTGAACTCAGAAGTTCTAAATCGTCTAATTTCTCAATCGCTACAATTAAGCGTGCGATCTGCCTTTGACAGCAAGCTTCGCTTATCGCCACAGCCACATTTGCCTACAAGATCAGAACTTGATGCTGATTTGGTTGACTATATGCTAGGAGCGCTTTCAGCAATTGATAGGCATGAGGCGAGCAACCAAAAATTGCCACATTTACTTTCTACTCTTACTCCAATAAACCAAACAGCCTACGCTTATCAGGTTTCTCGACCTCCTGGTAATCTACCACCTCCTGTAGCTGCTAACAACAGACTACCAACCCCAAGCCGTTCTACATCTGTTGTGGAGCGAATCTACATTCCTGTTTATCAAGCGCCACAGCCGATGCGCTATTCACCACCTCCCATTTCTGGTGTTTTTGGAGCTTTACCACCAGTGACATTACCACCATCACAAAAGGTGGCACCGATAAAAACTGCCGTCAACATACCTAAACCACCTAAACCCACAAACGCAACTAAGCTTGCAGCCGTGCCACCACAACTCAAACCTGTAGCGATGCACACTGCCCCAATTACTGTAAAGCAACCTCCTAAGCCAACACCAGTTTCATCCCCTATTGATTCGAGAGAGATTTCTCCTGAACCTTCTCCACCCTCAGCAAAACCGGAAATGGTTACCGTAGCAACCGTTCCTGCTTCTTCCCAAATGTTAGAGGGATTGCTTGAGTTAGGAAACAAATCTGCCGCTTTATTTAAAATTGACGGTATAACTCGCCGTGTTGATATAGGTGAAAGTATTGGTGCCACCGGTTGGACACTCGTAGAGATCTCTAAAGGTGAAGCCGTTATCCGTCGTAACGGAGAAGTCCGCTCAATTTATGCAGGGCAGAACTTTTAACGATTGCCATGTCGGACACGCTGCGCGTACAAGGGCGTCTCGCACTCTTTAGAAGCTCTTGTACGCCGAGAAATCGTAGAGTACACGTAATACCATGTCCGTTTAAACACTTATAATTAATGTTTGTAGTTACGCTGTCTCCGCTCTTTAATTGTTGATATCATGTCCGGTAGATTACTCCCCTTGCTGAGTGTAAGATTACCTATCTTCTGAATCTTCAAACTTGGCGCTCTTGGCTCAGGAGAGGTTTTTTCATCGGTATTCTTCTGGCGGGAAGGGAGTAACCTTAAATAATAGAAGAACCTCACCCCGCTTTTCGGTGCGCTTTGTCTCCCTTCCCCTTCGGGTTTCCCTCCGTAGGCGACTGGAGAACCCGAAGGGGAAGGGGTTCTTGTATTATGGTTGTGCTACCGGACATGATATGACAGCGCTGAAGCGCAACTACGAACCTAACTTTTATTTATAACTCATTGACTGAATATGATATCAATCGTCAAGCAAACTCATAAGTGCTGCAAATTCAGGGTTTTGCAACTCTAACAATCGGCTCTGTAATTTTGATAACTGACTCTGCAATTCTTCAATTACATATGGCATGTCAGACTCTCGGGCGATTTCTAGCTGCCGATTTTTGATTGCGATTTGTCTAAACAGATTATTTTCAAGTTGAAATGAATCTTGATATTGAGCAATCATGATTCCAGCTCCATAAACAATTTTGTTAAAAGTGCGTGGAGATGTAAACTTTGCGTTCTATAAGCTTTCGGTGATTTTACCATAATGGGGTTTGACTTCAAAGGTGTGTGAATCCGTCTGCGCTTCTCTATAAGATGCGAGTGCGATCATAAACAGCCCTAAGTAGATACCCTAAACTATTTTGTACCAATAACTTGGTAGCTCAGTTGTTTCATGCAAGATATTTTACCAGCACTTAGCCTTTATGTCCACTGATTCGTTTAGGAATTAAACTAGAGAAAATGTATGCTTTTTAGGTATTATGAATAACCGTCGTTTGCTTGAAATTGCAGAGTACATCTCATTAATTGGCTCAGTAGCTGGCTCATTGGCTGCTATGGTTTCCGGGCAAATAGCATATGCGACTGCACCAATGTCATTGTCAATTTTGCTAAATTTTGTGAATCGCCACCAATTTGAGCAGCGAAGCCAAAGTACCAATGCTGTTATCCATAATACGCATCAGCAAATTTTAGCTAATATCGAAACAATAAGTTCTTTAGCCTTAAACCAGCCTGAGCAAGCCTCTCTTAGCGATGTACAACAAGGACTCTTCAATTTAAAAGAAGAAATTACCGCAGCACAGATAAAGCTGGATCGTTTCGCTTCACTCTCAGTATTTGATCCTCAGCCAATCAATGAAGAGATATTCCGAATGACTAAACATTATACAGACTTATCGGAATCTATCAACGCTGTCAGACAGCAGTTAAATGCTTCACTGGGATCTGAAAGGGTAGAAGCACTACAAACTACTCTCTTCGAGTTGAAAGCTGAAATTACATCACAAAGGACACAGTTTGACAGTTATTCATCCACTGATAACGCTTTTAACATTGAACCAATTCAAGACGAGGTTTTTATTTTAAGAGAGCAAAACACGGTTTTACAAGAGTTCCTTGATGCTTTAGTTTACCGAATGCTATCAGATGGTAGTCTTAGTAGCCGAGTTTGCTCAGACGACATTGAAAAGCGGTTGAGTAAAATTGTCGAGTACTATAGAGAACAAAGAGAGCAAAAACGTCAAAAGTATGCAGTCAGCTTGGAGCCATCAGATAATCAAAGCTACGAACAGACGCTCCAAGAGTAATTTTCATCATCTCTAACTTAAGGAAGAAGTCAATATGGAAAAACGTCAAATTGGACATTCCGGATTAGAAGTCTCACCGATATGTTTCGGTGGCAACGTGTTTGGATGGACGCTTGATGAAGCGACTTCATTTGAGATTTTAGACGCATTTGTTGCAGATGGAGGCAACTTCATTGATACTGCTGATGTCTATTCCACTTGGGTTCCTGGGAATCAAGGTGGAGAATCAGAGACGATCCTGGGAAAATGGTTGAAGCAGCGTCGCAACCGCGATCAGGTCGTCCTTGCCACCAAAGTTGGTAATGACATGGGTCCTAAGGGTAAAGGGCTTTCCCGCTCGCATATTATACAAGGTGTCGAAGACTCGCTGCAAAGATTACAAACAGACTACATCGATCTTTATCAATCACATACCGACGATGAAAGCACTCCTCTTGAGGAAACTCTTGAAACCTATTCGGAATTAGTCACTCAGGGTAAAGTGCGTGCAATTGGTGCCTCAAATTATAGTGCAGAGCGTTTAGCACAGGCGTTGCAAATCAGCCAGCAACACGGGTATCCTCGCTACGAAAGCCTTCAGCCCCTCTACAATTTGTGCGATCGCTCCGATTACGAACAGAACCTCGAACCACTCTGTCAAGAACAGGAAATTGCCGTCATTAGCTATTTCTCCCTCGCCAGTGGTTTCCTCTCGGGGAAATATCGCTCAGAAAAAGATTTATCCGATAGTTCTCGCGGTGGTTTTGTGAAGAAATATCTAAACGAGCGTGGCTTCGGTATTTTGGAAGCGATCGATGAGGTGGCGAAAAATTACAATACGACTCCCACTCAAATCTCACTCGCATGGCTGATGGCACGTCAGAGTGTCACTGCTCCCATTGTCAGTGCAACAAAGATCGAGCAACTCAATGAAATTATCAAAGCGCTCAATTTAAAACTCGATCCCGCTTCCATCGAAAAGTTGGATCGAGCCAGCGCTTAACGGGACGTAAACATATGAAGTGAGAAACAAGCTTCAACCTCTTGCTGTTATACCATTTCACGAAAATCTTGATACAATTCACTCAAGAACTGCCTCCCATGCTTCCCCTGCCTAAGAACTGCAAGCCTAAATGTATCAACTTTAAAGTGAAACGGTATTAGAGCTTTGTGGTTTGATAAAAAGTAGAGTTCCGATCACAAATTGTTTTGAAAAAGTTCTAGAACATGTTTCCACGCATCAGGAGCAGCTTCTGGGTTGTAACTTGGGTGTTGCTCTATCAATGGGTATTGCTCTTTGAAGAATCCGTGAAAGAATCCATGTCCTGCGTCGTATCGGAATACACGATGATTAATGTGATGTTTTTTTAATTCTGCCTCGATTTTCTCGTTTTCCTCTTGCGAAACTAATGAATCTCTCGTACCAAAAAACCCATAGATAGTGCCTTTAATTTCAGAGGTGCGATTAACGGTTGGAGTATCTTCACCATAACAATTCGTGGTAATTCCACCACCGTAGAAAGAAGCTGTTGCTTTGATATGAGGTAAAGTTGCAGCCATATAAGCAACATGTCCACCAAAACAGAAACCAATGGTGCCGATGCAATCAGCTTTCACATTAGGTAGAGTTTTTAGATAAGCAATCGTAGCTTGAATATCACTTAATATTTCTTGATACTTCACTTGTTGATAGTATAGCAAACCTTGCCGATAAGCTTCTTGACTGTACCCTGCATTCACAGGGTCATATCCTACATCAAAACCGGGAGCAATACGTTGATACATCGCGGGTGCCACTGCCACGTACCCTTGTTGCGCGATTAGTTCGGTAATATCCCTAATATTACTGTTGACTCCAAAAATTTCTTGAAAAACGATAACAGCACAGACTCAATTGCCAAAAGCATAAACTCGACTGAGGTATTCCAATTACAGCGATGGGAAATACCTACAGGGATGATGGCAATGTCTCCCTTACTCCGCGTTTCTGTTCTCAGCTTTCCATCCAACCACCGTTCCCTTAATGAGGAGCCGGAAAGACCATAAGCAATCACATGCATGGTATGTTGATACACGATGGTGTCAAACTTTGGCTGTTGATGGAGTTCAAGATAAATACTTCCCCACCCAGAACTTGAAAGAGCCGCATTCCTTAGGGACAAACGCATCTGATGCCTTCTGTTGGCGGTAATCAATCAGCTTGACATGATTGCCTTGCGTTCTCATATGGTGCTTAAACAAGTCGGAGATTCTTATATTCTGACTGTTTTTCGACCCAATTCTGTCAACTGCTTACGAGGTGACATGAATAGCTACTGCTATTTACAGATCAAACCTTCTTAATCTAGTCATATATGAATATGCTTTACCCCTGTAATCTCAGCATAATGGTGCTTGATAACAGAGAAATTTGAATGTTTTAATGCGGATAGTTGTTTTTCTAAGTTAATCGTTTTAGCTTCAGGTTCCTCCAATATGCAAAATACATTATTTGATAAAATCTTCCGTGACAGCGAGGGCAACATTGTTATCGCCCAGCCACCAAACCCACCGATTATTGTCTGGGCAGTAGCTAGTGTACTCAAACTAGTTTTTACAACAGGCGAAATTAGCGTAGGATTAGACGCAATTGCTTTTGGCTCTTTGTTTACTTGGGCGTGGCTGGAATTGTTTCAAGGTGTTAATTATTTTCGTAGGGGGTTAGGCATTATCGTGTTTATTACGATTATCGCGTCGAGAACAGTTGGTATTGACGCACTTGGCTCTTTCACTTTTTGATGCGAGAAGCGATGTGCCCGTAGCTTAGGCGATCGCTTATTACGTCCGCGAAGCCGTGACTTAATGACTGAGAATAAGTTTAAGCACTAAAAATATGCGGTTGCTATAAGACAAAGCTTATAGTGACTGGCAATTCAAAAAGGTATCGCTCGAAGGGAAACTTCGAGGAAACATTGTCGAAGGGTTCGATTTTTTATTGCCATCAAGCACTAAATCGTAACTACGAACAAAATCTATTAATTTTCCCAATAAATATGTATTTTCATTTTTAATAGCCGACATACTTAGCTGCACGCGGAAAGCGACTTCTCTGAGCTATCGTAATTTTACTGATAAGTACTCTTCATAGTATCCCAGAATCAGTTCACATTTTGCGGCAAAGTGCTGATTCGCTTTTTTCACATGCGATGAAAAATCTGGCTGACTGGAGAAATTGTAGCGATCGCAGCTAAGTAAATCAACACAGAAAACCGAACTATATGAATGTTATCTAAAGGTTCGTAGTTGCGCTGTCTTCGCCCTAAACATTAGCGCTGTAAATGCGATCTTCGAGTCTTAGAGCGCTACTCGGCTTCAAAGCCGAGTAGCGCAACTACAAACTTTTATTGATTGGTGCCGACCTACTTATTCTGCTATAAGTTACGCATGTACTTAAACAAAATTTAACACTAGTAGTCACCCTCGTTGAGATAATTTAACGTAAATAATTCTACTTTTTTTCAAGATTGGATGAACTTTTCAGATATTTCCGGACTTGATAAAAATTGCGGTTAGAGTGAACCTAATAATCTTTTAAGTACTAAATATGCTAAGTGAGCGCAACTTTGAATAGACAATATTTATAAGAAAATAAGTATCAAGAGGTAGCGATTGCTGTACTTGAAGTAGTATTGTAAGGGTGTTAGATAATGAGTCTACTAAAATCATCAGGGGATATCGATATGGTATCTTCATTAAAAGTAAACATAGTTGCACGAAGAATAGGAAGATTTGCTTTAACAGGAATGATTACCTGTCTTATTGGATCAGTAGCAATTTTTGAAGGTTATAAAAACTATTGGAACAAGACAATATTCCGCGTTCAGACTGTTGATTTTAACTTACTGTCTCACACTCTACCTACAAAACTATCTTACACCATTATTCAAAACAAGCCCGAAGAATTACAAAGGACTTTAGATAGTAACTACAGTTTATTTGGTTTAATTATTACGGATTCTAGTGGACAAAAAGTAATTGCTTGGTCCGGAAAAAAACTCAACCATTCTTCTTGGGAAATAGCACTTAATCCAAAAAAACTGCAAAGCTATCCTTACGATGTATTATTAGATCCTCCTCCTTTATTTTCTCAATGGAATTATAGTGATTCTCATGCTGTTGAAAGGACTGCAACTAACTTTACAAATAAAGGGCGTGTCATTGGTAGGGTATATTATGTTAGAGGGATTATACCATCGTTTCGAGATGATTTTTGGAAATGGCTCAGCAACCCTATTTCTGAAAGTAGTAGATTTAAAGCATATGCTGGAAGTCTAGTTGCTTGTTTTGCGGCTGGAATTGCTTTTTGGAGTATTTGTGAGTATATTCTTTATACAAAACGTGTTCAAGAAGAAGAAACAATAAGAAGAGAATGTGAGTTGATTGAACAAAATAAAACTTTATTACTTCAATTAAGACAACGAATAAATCAGATTAAAGTTCTACAAAAGCAATGGGAAGAAGAGCGCATCAATTCAACAAGCCAAGCTAAAGAATTACGCAGCTATAACCAGCAATTACAGCAAGAAACTTCTCAATTACGTACAATGATGTCAGTGCCTGCTGTCACAAGTTTACAAACTACACAAGCTGATCTGGAAAAAGCCAAGACAGAGGCTAAATCAGCACAACAGAGGCAGCAACAACAGCAAGAGCAAATTCAAAAATTAAATCAGCAGTTACAAGTCCTTCAAAACAAACTTGCAGAAACTAAACAACAAGGAGCATCATTCAAATCACTTCAGCTTCAGATAGGAAAAATTACAACGGCTAAATCGTTAGCTGAGTCAGAATTACAAAGTCTTCGTAACAGCGAGCATAATTATAGAGAAACAATAGCTAGTCTAGAAAACCAGTTAGCTTCTCAGCATCAAGTTCAAGCTCAGCTAAAAAGACAGCTTGAAATTATGCAACGCACGCTTACAGAATCTCAGCAACGAGAGCAGGAATCTCATCATAAAGCTCAAACCGCAAACCAGCAGATAGCAATTCTTATTGAAGAGATAGAGCGACATGAAGAGGATATGGGTAGACATCCACTCAATAATTTTGAGAGAGCGGTTTTAACTTGCTTGCAAAATAGTTTACCCCAAAGAGAAATTATTACACAATATGATGCAGGAAATGGAGGGGATAACAGTAAGTTTATCGACTTTTTAATCGTTATGAATAACTGCATCATTGCCTTAGAGGCTAAGTCTTATAAAGGAAGAATTGAGCCGATTGGTGATCCGCGTAATACTAACTGGAGGTGTCAAATAGGAAATGGCAAAATATTAATTAACTCCTGTTGGGGACGAAATCCATATCAGCAAGTAAAAACTTACACAGATGCTCTTTTAGCTCGTATTAGAAATAGCCATAACACCCAACATAGCAGAATACCTGTATACGGTGTTGTCGTCTTTCCTGCTGAAGCAAGTATTACTTCTGATATTACATCAAACATCGGTGGATATTTTCGAGTTACTACCATAAATAATTTAATAGAAACTATCAAAAATGTTGACATAAAAGCTCAAACTATAAACTCAACACAGATGAATTA
>JAQYWO010000275.1 GCA_029379215.1 Rhizonema sp. PD37 | reverse complement strand
ATTATAAAAATTTATTTCGGAAAATAGATCAATAGTCAGAAAACTTAACAGAATTTTTATAAGAGATACACATAAACTTCACAGTGAAATGCGAGTATATTCAAAGTTCACTCCTCCATTGCACAATTCTTGTATTGTTAAACTCATTACATTCGTGTTCTCTAAGTAATTGAGGAGTTTTTAATATGTCTATTAGCTTGACCAAATTTTTGACTGCGTTCTCCACCAGCCTTGCGCTAGCAGCTCTGGTTCCTAGCATTTGTCTGGCACAAGCAAGCAATAACTTACCATTTGGTTCAACGACTGGTGGCACCACTTCACCAATCGCACCAACGACTCCAAGTGGTTCTAGCGGCGGATCTAATTCAACTACTGGCGGAACTCTTACCTCTCCCAACGTTCCATCTGGCACGCGACGATCAACTAAGCGATCACAAGATCCACGGGTTCTAGCCGTCAGAAGACAAGAAATCACAGATATTCTTGCAGTGTTAAACCAAAATCAAGATCAACGCGAAAAATTTATAGAGCAAATACGTAAGGGCAAGAAGCCTGATGCCGCAGTTGAAAATTTAAAATTGCAACCGGAAGAACAAAACCGTATCCAGGCAATTATATCGCAAGCCAATACTGCAATAACTAATTTGAGATCCGGACAACCTTCATCATCAACTAGTCCACAATCAGCGCCGTCATCCATCCCACAGACGCAACCTGGTATAACACCATAGTCATAAGACTTCGATCATATTTTAATTTGCTCGTCCCCCGGCTAATAGCCGAGGGATTTTTAGTTCAATCATACAGAGTTAAGTCTCAGGTAATATTGAAGATAGAAGCATTGCTCGTTTCCGTCTATCATGGGCATTTAGACCCCGACTCACTATAAATCTACATTAACTTGCGGATAAGTCTCAATGACTCTGGCTGAAACTGCAAACAACAAGAATTCTCATAATCCCTTTCTTTGCCTTAACTACGAAGCGGCAATAGAATCTTTGGGTAATGATTACTACGACGAAGTTACGGCAGAAGAATTTCCCGAACATATTCTCCGATGGCGTAACGATGCACTGCTGCCTAAATTAGGACTAGATATTCAAGCCGTCACAGAAGAAGATTTCATCGTCGCTTTTGGGAAATTTGAAGGACGACAACCATTGTTAGCACTGCGTTACCACGGTTATCAGTTTGGGGAATACAATCCCAGGTTAGGTGACGGTAGAGGCTTTCTCTACGGGCAAGTACGTGGTATTGATGGTGAATTGTACGACTTTGGCACTAAAGGTTCTGGAAGAACGCTTTACTCTCGCGGTGGCGACGGTATGCTTACACTTAAGGGCGGCATCAGGGAAGTTCTCGCTGCAGAAGCACTTCATTATATGGGTGTGAAAACTTCACGTTGTTTGAGCTTAATTGAAACAGGTATGCCTCTCTGGCGGGGTGACGAACCTTCCCCGACTCGCTCTTCAGTGATGGTGAGAATGAGCCGATCGCACCTTCGATTTGGTACTTTTGAACGACTACACTACCTACGACGTCCGGATTTAACGGAAAAACTGTTAAATCACGTTATCTTGTTTTATTACCAACACTTGAGTGATGAAACAGATAAGTACGTTTTGTTTTATACAGAATTAGTCAAACGGGTAGCAGAACTAGTAGCGCAATGGATGGCAGCAGGCTTTTGTCATGCCGTTCTCAACACTGATAATATGTCAATTACAGGGGAGAGTTTTGACTATGGTCCTTACGCATTTATTCCCACCTATCTACCCCATTTTACGGCAGCATATTTCGACTATTATGGACGCTATTGTTATGGTCAGCAACCAGACGTTTGTAAGTTGAATTTAGAAATGCTCGCTGAAGCACTCAAGTCTGTTATCCCTTCAAGCGATATGGAGGCGGGATTAGCCTGCTTTAATGAGCATTATTATAGTAAATACAACTCTCTAATGCTAAAAAAGCTGGGTTTTGATCACTTACCACATCCAGTAGCTACAGAAATTGTGAATCTCACAATTCAATTATTGAAAGATACTCAAGTTGGTTATCACCAATTTTTTTATGAGATGGCTCATACCTTTTCATCTCAATGGCGAGATGACCCAGCTACAATTATGGCTGATTCAGGGATCGTGCCAATTTCAGGAACGTCAGAAGTTTTTGATAGTTGGTGCATAGCGTACCATAAAATTTTGAATGATTACGAGCAAAATTACATGGATGTTATCGCTCAAAACTTAGCTCTTCACAATCCTAAAACCGTGTTATTAAAACCTGTGATTGAATCGGTTTGGGAAGCAATTACTCAAGAAGATAATTGGCAACCTTTTTACGAGTTAATTAAGCGAATTCAGTCTGGAAAATAGTTAGTAGTTAGTGTTAGTCAAACAAACACTAACTACTAACTAATTATGGTTGATAGACTGCACCAAAACTGTGGTCTGGATTAATCTCAATGACTAAATCAACAAATGTCGGGGATGTGACTAAAGGACTAATAAATAACTCAGGGTGGAGCGATCGCCAAAAATAATTGACAAATTGCTCCACTTGTGCATCTGTCATACCCAAATTGCCAGCAGCAATCATCTGTCGTTCTGCTTGTTTGCGCCACTCTAAAGAAAGACGATAATCTGTAGGAAACAGCACAATCAAATTATCTAATCGCTCCCATAACGTGAGATATTCGTTGAGTTTGCTGTTCAGATCGCGGGCAAATGTTTTGTCCTCATCTGTCACAATCGGCGGTGGTGCATTGTCAAATTTCGCTGGGTCGATTGGTCGCACACCCACAAACCAACCTTCAAACAGCACGATATCTATATTCTCTACAATCAAAGGGGTGGTTCGATCCCCAGCACCTGCATAGGCAGATTTGTCAAAGCGAGGAACTGCAACTTGACTTTTGTACTGACGAATTTGATCTAGTGTATTCACTCCCAGTTCAATATCATGGGTTCCTGGTGGCCCACGCCAAATCAGACGCGAGTCTAGCTGTTTTAATATCAAACGATCGCTATAAGTTTTGTATAAGTCATCTAAAGATAAGCTTAAGGTACTGTATCCCATTTGCTGGAGAATCTTGGAGAGAACCTTACACATTGTTGTTTTGCCAGTTCCTTGTCCTCCTAAAATTCCTTGTATAAAAGGATGCCCAAGTTTTTGGCGGTGTGATGCTAGTTCCATTGCTAATGGGCGTAACACCTTTAACATTGCTTCTGGTTGCATCTGGATTGTTTGATAGACTTGACTCTTATCTTGCATTCTCTTCTCCTCCATCTCTCCTCAAGAACCTAGCTTGAAGGCTTCCAAAAACAGACTGTAGGTAAGACCAACTTTTAACAGATGGAGTGATTCCACCCAGAGCGATCGCCTCTGCAAGTCAGTATGACGGTAAAAGCTCCGGCTGCCAAATTCCGTCACCACCAAGAGAATCCCAGCCGTCACAACATCCCACTCAGCCGTTTGTCCAGATGTCGTCACAACTGCTGATCCCAAAAAAAAACCGAAGAAAAAACTGATCACCAAAAGCGAGAATCGTCGCCAAGGATTAAAAAACCATTGTCCTAAGCGTCTAGTAATAGCATCAAATAGGTTGTTGAGCCGAGTGTTTTGCATCAATCGAACTTTTGTTCATCTAGATTTTCTGACATTTTTTCCATATTAAACAGAGTAGCGTTTATGATAGGTGTAAACGAGTCAGTTAGTCTTTTTTTCTAGGTCAAATATTTTTTCTATATTTCCTATAGTAGGGATATAGATGTTGCTATATACTTATTGCTTGGGCTGACCGCGACAAAATTTATACCTTGCACTTGTAATTTTCCGGAGAGCTTATAGAGGGCGGTTTTCCCCACTTGCCTGTTTAATAATAAGCTACTAGTTCGTCAAGGCTAGACACAATACTTATTCCTAAAAATTATCCATATGAAATCGCCAGCGTATCGTCAAGCTGTTCTGGCAGCTTGTTCGTTCGGACTGCTTCTACTGCCAATGGGATGCTATCAGGTAAGTGTATCTTTTGAACCACCACAACCAGAAACATCTTCACCGCCAACAACAGAAGCCTCATCTGTTTCACCTTCACCACAAATATTGCCTGCGCCAACACCAACTAGTACTGCAGAAGCAAATCAGCATAATCATCCTGACTTGACAAGTATTCATAACTCCAGTAAAAAAGTAGCACCGGGAACTTTACGAATGAGCAATCGAACTGCTCAGGCTGTACGCCTTGCTTTATTAGTGCGGCGATCAACACTTGCGGACTCAGGCACAGAGCAATCGAAATATGATGTCCCAGCACATTGGGATTTCGCGCCTCAAGAAGGTAGTGAGAAGGGGCTAATTCTCTCCTTACCTAAAGGAAACTTAAAGCTGGAGAAGGGAGATATTTTAGTTGCCTTTGCACAAGATGGTTCCCGTCGCTACTGGGGACCATATGTTGTTGGCGAAACTTCGTCACCAACGTGGAATCCCGAAAATGGAGAATGGCAATTAGTCCTTAATCCTTAAGTTTCTCTCCGCTTGTAGGAACTACAAAGCTGTCCTAAAGTCAACTTAATTTGTTGGCATCATCTCACCCTTAAAAATGGTGAGATTTTGTGTACTTTGTTCATGTCTTGATAATTCACAAGTGATGAATTATTATTCATCATTGATAATTCTTTGCGGGTATAAACCTCCGAATTCATCTGTGGAAAAAATCTAAAATCTGTGCATCCTCATGTGAACGGTATCAACTGTGGAGTCAATCCAAAATCCAAAATCAAATGACTAATCGCGTTTTTGATCGGTGGATGAAAAACATAGTGAAGCTAAGAGCGTGTGCTGTAACTCTATCAATTTTGTGGTTGATTGTGATTGGTTGGGTAGCATACGGATGGCATTTGGGTAGCATCGGCTTAATTGATGAGACTGAGCCACTGTTTGCCGAGGCTTCTCGCCAAATGCTTGTTACAGGTGATTGGATCACGCCATTTTTTGATGGCGAAACTCGTTTTGATAAACCTGCTTTGATTTATTGGTGTCAGGCGATCGCCTATTCAATTTTTGGGGTGAACGAGTGGGCTGTGCGTCTCCCATCAGCAGTTGCAGCCTTCTGCGTCATCAGTTTGGCTTTTTACACTTTGCAGTGGCATTTTTTAAAAAAAGACGATTTAGAGAATGTTTCTCGACCTTCTAGACGGTGGTTAACAGCTTGTTTGGGATCTGCTGTCATGGCATTCAATCCAGAAATGATTGTCTGGGGTAGAACTGGGGTCTCTGATATGCTGTTAACTGGATGTATAGCATCAGCTTTGTTGTGCTTTTTTCTGGGATACGCGAGCAAAGAAAATCAGGACTCAGGAGTTAAGAGTTCTTTTTCTCCCCCTCTCCGCGTCTTTGCGTCCTCTTCCCGATGGTACTTAGCTTTTTATGTACTCATCGCGGCAGCAATTTTGACAAAAGGACCAATCGGAATTGTTTTGCCTGGCCTAATTATCGGTGCGTTTGTAATCTATTTAGGTAATTGGTGGGAAGTTGTACAGGAAATGCACCTTCTCTCCGGTATGCTGATTGTCTTATGTTTATCAGTACCTTGGTATGCGCTAGTGATTTGGCGTAATGGCTGGAATTATGTCAACTCCTTTTTTGGCTATCATAATCTAGAGCGTTTTGCCGGAGTCGTTAATGGTCACGCAGCTCCTTGGTATTTTTACTTTGTTGTCGTACTCCTAGGTTTTGCGCCTTACTCTGTGTATTTGCCTGTGGCAATCGCAAGACTAAAGTTTTGGCGCAGAAAATACTGGCGCTTTCAAGAACGCTCTGAACAACTCGGTTTATTTGCCTTTTTCTGGTTTGTTGGCGTCTTTGGCTTTTTCACCATAGCTGTTACCAAACTTCCCAGCTATGTCTTACCCTTAATGCCTTCCTCAGCTATTCTCGTAGCACTGCTATGGAGTGATTTGGAAAGAGATACGAGGACGCACAAAAGCTTCCAAGTGGGGAGGGAGGACGCGAGAATGCGCGGACGCGGGGACACAGACAATGTGAACGAACCACTCTCGGTGTCTTCCTCATCATCTCCTACACGATCATTACTTTGGAGTGGCTGGATAAATGTATCATTTTTATCAGCACTGGCAATAGCACTGTTTAACTTACCTCAATTAATCGGTAACCAGCCGGATGCACCGAACTTTCGTCAATTACTTCAACAGTCAGGTTTACACGTACTAGGCGGTGTCATGTTACTATTTGGTGCTGTAATACTTACTGCTTTATTGATAGGACGTAATTATCACAAAAGTTTGTACGTGAATTTACTTGTCTTTACCACATTTTTGATTTTTGTCCTGACGCCGACTTTATTCTTGATGGATCGTGAACGTCAGTTACCTTTAAGAGAATTATCTGCGATCGCAGTACAAGCACAACAACCAAGCGAAGAATTAGTCATGGTTGGCTATAAAAAGCCAAGTGTAGTTTTTTACACTCGAGAATCAGTCAATTATCTCAAATTGACTGAGATTGCCGCAAAGCATATACAAGAGCAATCTGTAAAAAAAGTACAGCCACCCTCAATGTTAATTATCTCGAAGCCAATGAAGTTTGTAGAAATGGGTTTGAAACCAAATGATTATAGGAATTTAGGCACTCGCGGTGTTTATGAATTGATTCGAGTTCCTCTCAATAGGGAATAAACTGTATCATATGCGGAGAATTTTTATCTAAAAATGGTCAAATTTTATTATTAGCGATTCTCAATTCCTCATACCCTGTTGACTTTTCAAAACTAAGACTTGGTTAATTTGGTTTAATAAGTCTTCCATTGATGCCGAGCGAGGCAAAATTTGGGTAGCGATCGCACCGACAACATTTTCTAATTTGTGCTGAGTTGAATTTTGTGGTGTTAATTCTACCTCATTCGCATTCAATCGTTGATCGAGTACTAAAATCGGTGGCAAATTGAAAGGCAGTTGCCTCATTGCTTTCAGTGCTGAATACACCTCTTTTTGGATCGTAGAATCGCTTAAGCAGATCAGTAGTAAGTCAATACTTTGGTGACGAATTTGTTGTAGTAGTTCTGCCCAAGAGCGAGCCATTGCCGCTTTAAAACCTGCTGTTTGGAGGTATTGAATCAAAGCTTGAAACCACTCGCATCCGCGAGAGATAGTCAAAGGCTTTAAACCTTGATAGGAATACGAGTTCTCCTCAACATCAACATTATTTGATTTTTTTTCTGACTTATAATCTTTTATCTGCTTACGACTTGCCTCTGGTAAATCGGGCAACATTGAGAAATCTGCTACTAGAATATTAGGTGGACAGGATGCACCAGCAGCAATTTGCAGTACTGAGAGTAAAGCATTTGTTTTCTCGCCATTACTTTTGTCTGTATTAAGTTGTGTTAAGCAAGGAAACACGGACAACTTAGGCACGAGGGAAGCGGCTTGAGTCGTTGCAACATTACAAGTAACAAGTGGTAAAGCCACTAATCGGGGGTACTGACTAATCTGTTGCAAGTAAACAGCAGCTAACGGCATTTCTGCATCTAGCAAAACGACATCAAATTGCCAAACCCGAGCCATAAGTTCTGCCTGTTCCAAGTCATCCACTTCTATAACACGGTGTTTTTGAAGTGACAAGTGCGAATTTAGAGACTCACATTCAGGACCAATTAATCTCAGAATGCTTAGTGGAGTATTGGAAATCACTTCACTATTGTCTAACTTTTGCTGCT
The DNA here is from genome assembly GCA_029379215.1 of Rhizonema sp. PD37. GTDB lineage: Bacteria > Cyanobacteriota > Cyanobacteriia > Cyanobacteriales > Nostocaceae > Rhizonema. The sequence continues at coordinate 4,073 of JAQYWO010000275.1, read as the reverse complement.
TGCCTTCTGGTGTAGTACATAAATTTTCTAGAAGCTTAGTTAAGACATGATGCTGCACTGGCAAGCTCAAGAAACCATCTGCTCGATTCGTAGATGCTTGCTCCTTTTCAGCGCCTGTAGCCGTCACCATGACAGGAATGTGGCGAGTTGCAGCATCAGATTTAAGTAAAGTTAGCACATCCCAACCTGATAGCAATGGCAGCAACGGATTGAGGAATATAGCTTTGGGTTGTAGGCGACGGGCTTTTTCTACTGCCTCACATCCGGAGCGGGCAATAACGACTCGATAACCTAAGCCTGTGAGTTGTTCAGTCAAATCTTCAATATATCTAGCGACTGCCTCAACAACCAAGACTAAGCTATTATACTGAGTTTCAGGAGTAAAGATCTGCATTGAAGAGTGGACGGGCAGAGGAGGATTTGACTTGATAATCTCCTTTACTTCCTTGGTTTCCTGCTCTCCTGCTCTTTTCTGTGGGGGACTAGGTGGTAGAAGCAGTGTAAACTGAGTTCCTTTACCTTCACGAGACAAGAAGCTGACATCGCCACCGTGGAGGCGAGCTAAAGCTCTCGTTAATACCAATCCTAAACCTGTTCCTTCATACTGGCGGGTGAGAGGATTTTCCAGTTGTTGAAATTTTTGAAATATTAAATGCTGCTGGTGTTCGGGAATACCAATACCTGTATCCCACACTGTAAAAGCAATCCAACCTTCCCAACGACTTATTCGCAAACCTATGTTACCACCTGTTTCTGTAAATTTGAAAGCATTGGAAAGCAGGTGTACCAGCATCTGCCGCAAGCGTAACTCATCTGCCACGATCAGATCTAAGCCAGATTCAACAGATAGGGTGAATTGGTGTTCTTCTGTTGATAATGCTTGAGGTTGAATGTTCGCAACTCGGTTACTTTGATTTTGGATAGCTTTTGCCTCGGATAGGGCGCGAGTGCATACACTACCAATATTGACGTTGGAGAGAGTCAAGTCCATTTGTCCTGTCTCCATGCGGGTTAAATCCAAAATGTCATTGACAACACTCATCAAGTGGCGTCCACTTTGGTGAATCAGTCCCGCATAACGCGCTTGACGCTCGTTTAGTTCTCCCAACTGCCGATCCACAAGCAACCGCGATAAGCCCAAAACTGCAGTTAATGGCGTTTTTAATTCATGACTAATACAAGCTAAAAACTCATCTTTCAATCGATTGAGTTGAATTAAGTCGGCATTCTTTGCTGCCAATTCTTTATAAAGCTGTTGTTGTTCGGTAATATCTGTTGCTAACAGCAGCCATAAATCGTTACTGGGTAATTCCTCACCAAGATTTATTACTAATTCCGGAGCGAGTGACTCAGCACTATCTAATGGGATTTTGACAAATTGCCAAACTCGCTCATTCCCATTTTGCACTTGAACGATACAGGTACAACAACCAATTTCTCTATCTAAGAAGCACTGACTTGATGCAGAAACGGATGGTGGTTGAGTCAGCCGATCATGGTTTTGGGGTTCTGCCGATTTTGTCGTTGCTTCATTCAAAATCGGTAAAGTTTTTTCTTCACAGAGGAGTTGAATAGGCGTATGCTGCTCTTTGCGAGTCTTACTCCGGGCAGCTTTCTGCCTTGTCAGTTGAGATTTTGTGGTGATGGTTGTAGCTAGTATTGCTTCAACTTGTTGCCTGACTCCTTCTAGATCTTTTAAGACTCCTAATTGCTGCAACCAAGCTGAATTTTGGGTTACCACTTCGCCAGTACCAGTTTGTAGTATTATAGGCCAAGGCAGTTGTTCTAGTAACTGTACCAATGGTTTGTCTACTTGTGTTTGGCACTGCTGCTTTTGTCCGCGCTTTTGATTTTTTGCTTTAGCATCTTGTGTTCCGAAAGCATGAGCATATTTCTTGGAAGCACTTGACGTTTTTTGAACCGCTTTCTTTGGCGTTGGATCATCACCGCTTTTGTAAGAATTCATGGACAATCTCTGCCCAGCCAAGAACTGTATTAGGCGAGAGTTATCCACAAGCCCTAAAAATTGACCATCTGAGTCAACCAGCGCCCAATCTAAGTTAGTATTTGTATGGCTCAGTTGAGAACGCAGTAAAGAGCCAAATTGCTCGAGACTAAAAGAAGCTGGTAAGGTTCTCACTGGTTGAATCAGGGTTTGACCTAACGTGGAAAGTTGCTGCTGTAAATCTAAAAATCTGGGACTTTGATCTCCTTGTGCCGAGAGCAATTGTGGTATCAAATGAGCAGAGTAAAGCAACCCTATAGGGCGTTGTAGCTTATCCAACACTACCAAGCGATCGCACTGTTCCTCAAAAATCTCCAGTACGACTGCCAGAGTCGTTGTTTCTACGCTACTGGGTACGGTTGCAATAAAATTATAAAGCGGGTACTTTAGCATTGACATGGGTATTGAGGAAAGCAATTTTGGCATCACCTGATAGCTGCTGTCTTCGGCAATTGTGTTTTTTACTGAACAGAATTTCTTATGAAGAGTTCAAACTCTTTTTAAGATGTGCGGCTTTTTCTTTAACGCCTATTAAGTTTCACTCCCATCGTTCATATTTGTCTGTTTGTGTTGCCAGTAATGAAACTTTTCACCTCAGAGCATTTGGGAAAACATAAACCGTCTGTGAAACCACCACAAAGTAGGCTCAAGTCAACTTAATAATTTAGTCATGCCCTAGAAAGGATCAGGTAAGCAACAGAACTAGTGTTTACCTAAATTCTGTATGCCATGTCCAGAGTCCGTTAGGACGCGTATCTGCTCAACTTTAATAAGTTGAGGTATTCAACCCTGTCACTACCCTGAGCCGATTGCTGGCAATGAGTATACATCTAAAACAATTATGACTCTAAAAATTCGCTTTGAAACCTTTAGGAATTATAATGATTTGGATGTAAACAATCGTTTATGTTTATTTAAGTATCTTATCAAGCAGAAAAAATTGAAAATCTACATTCAGATAGATAGGTACAAATGACCAACGTGAATGTCTCACTCTTAGGCACTTTGACAGCGGCACATCTAACAAGTAAGTCAATTTTTCGGGCTGATTGTACGATATCGTTGCCTCCACCATTATCCAACTGTACTACTTAGAGTTAGCATTTAGACAAGCTAAAATGCAGTTTCCACTCATACAGATGTAACAAAATTTAAATAAAACATGAAACAATAGTGATTCTCATGTATTTAGATAGCCATCGCGATAATACGAATAGTTTTTCAGGAAATGACGACTGCGGATCAGCAAGCATTGTTGCAGGAGATTAAATCAGAATACCGCCTGATTCTTATCACTTACTTTACCACTGACAAAACAAGGCAACAAAAAATTGATAAAGTTATCAAAACAGTATTTCATGCTAATATTTCGGCACCCCAAATCATAGAAATTCATATGGAACTCATTGACGAATTTTCCAAACAGCTAAAATTGGAAAGACGGGATGAGGAAGCATTACTTTTAGATTACAGACTGACATTGATCGATCTGCTAGCTCATCTATGCGAATTGTATCGATGTTCAATTTCTAGATAAATAGAATTTATTGAAGTTCGCAATATAAACGAGGTCACTTTTACAAACTAAGCAACAATCTTTTAACTCCAGGTATACGTAACAGTTTTCTTCAGTGACATATATGAATGAATTGAAAAAAAATTATGTTCTCAAGCTTTACGTAGCGGGAAATACCCCTAACTCAGTTCGAGCATTAAATACACTTAAAAAGATCTTAGATCAAGAGTTTAAAGGCGTTTACGCTTTGAAAGTCATTGATGTGTTGAAAAACCCACAATTAGCAGAAGAAGATAAAATATTAGCAACACCTACCTTATCCAAAATATTACCGCCACCTGTTCGTAAAATTATTGGAGATCTGTCAGACAGAGAACAAGTTTTGATTGGACTAGATTTATTGTATGAGGAGCCGAATGAGGGCAAAATTGAAGAAGACACATAAATGTGAATACCTTGGGAACGATTTGTCAACGTTTACATTTTTATGTTCTGATTAAACAAACTGTTTGCTCTCAAAATGTTAAAGTCTAAGTGGAAATGGCATATAAG
>JAQYWO010000274.1 GCA_029379215.1 Rhizonema sp. PD37 | reverse complement strand
TAGATCAAATAGAAACAAGCGAAATTGACACTCCTATTCCCTCTGACACTCTCGACTATGAGACAACTGTGATTCGCGATGAGGTAACTATTATTCAGCTACCACAACAAGTTGTCACAGAGGAAAACACGGGAGCACCTGAAGATCTCGCTTCCTTAGATCAAACACAAACAAGCGAAATTGACACTCCTATTCCCTCTGACACTCCCTCTGAACAGGCAAGGGTGATTCACGAAGAGGTAACTCTTATTCAAATACCACAACAAGTTGTCACAGAGGAAAACACGGGAGCATCTGAAGATCTCGCTTCCTTAGATCAAATAGAAACAAGCGAAATTGACACTCCTATTCCCTCTGACACTCTCGAATATGAGACAACTGTGATTCGCGATGAGGTAACTCTTATTCAGCTACCACAACAAGTTGTCACAGAGGAAAACACGGGAGCATCTGAAGATCTCGCCTCCTTAGATCAAACACAAACAAGCGAAATTGACACTCCCTCTGAACAGGCAAGCGTGATTCAAGATGAGGAGACTCTTATTCAAATACCAGAATTTGTAGAAACTGAAGAAATTAGTGAACAAACAGAAGAAGCACTTCATTCAAAGGAAGTACAAGCTTCAGAAAATAATAGCTACACTCCCTTAGACATCAACGAAGTCTTGGAAGAAATTGAGGCAAGTGCAGTAATTCCTGAGACAACTACATTCTCCACAGAAGTTGTTGAAGTCAGCTCAGAAATTTCGGATGAAGTTGCACACACAGATCAACCTAGCACTGACACAGCTTCTCAAACAACTATGAAATCTCCTGAATCAGTGACTCAAACACTAGAAGAAGTGTCTCAAGACAGGACTCAAGCTTCTAACGAAGTAGAAGTGTCTGAGGTAATGGCTCAAACTCCTGAAACCATAAATAAGGCTTTTGAGATTATTGGCAAAAAATACATTGCACTAATGACACACGATAGTAAGAAATCAGAGCTTGTACAGTTTGTTACTCAACATCAAGACTTTTTATTAAAGTGCCTGACGATCGCGACGCCTTCAATTAGTGAAACCTTGTCACAACAAACCCGTTTAACGACTAGTCAGAAGACACCGTCAGTACCAGTTGGAGGGTATCAAGCAGTGGCTTCATTAATTGGCACAGGAGATGTCCTAGCAGTCATTTTGTTGAAAGATTTTTTGGCACCTGCATCGAACCAGGCAAACGAGGAAGCGTTATTGAGATTGTGTAACATTAACCAAATTTTAGTCGCAACTAATCTGCCTACAGCGAATGCTATTATACATTATATTAAGGATATGGTTACTTCTTTATAAGAAGGACACAATCAAAAATATTTAAGCTCATCTCTCGATTGAAGTTGAGAGATGAGTAGGTTGTGCAATAAAAGCTCAACGTTCAACAATCAAGACTTCAATCTCCGAGCAATTCGACTGCATCTCGTCCATCCCAAGGGAGTAAGTAAACTTTGACAATCTCTTCAGTATTTGTGGGGAGATGCTTACCGAAAAAATCAGGGTGAATAGGTACTTCACGATGACCCCTGTCTACCAGCACGGCTAAACGAATAACCTCAGGTCTACCGTACTCATTCACCGCATTCAAAGCGGCGCGAATTGTCCGTCCCTTAAAAATGACATCATCTACGATAATAACTGTTTTCCCCGTTAAGTCAAAAGGGATGTCAGTTTTTAAAGGAGTCCGCAACCCGATTTGGTCGAGATCGTCTCGATAGAAAGTGATGTCTAATGCTCCCACCGCCACAGGTACATCTTCAAGTACCTCAATCTGATCCGCTAACAACTGGGCTAACGGCACACCTCGAGAATAAATACCAATAAGTACCAGTTGGGACAGATCTCGCGTCCTTTCCACTATCTCAGAGGCGAGACGAGTCACAGTACGACGAAGTTCCTCAGCTGAGAGAATCTCAACCACCTTGACTGATAGATTCATAAAGCGACACCCCTTAAGTAATGAGTGATGAGTTATGAGGTAGGAGTTAACAGTAAAAGCTCCTACTTTTATTTTTCCCAATTCCCTATCTTCATCATTACCTTTTTAAGGATATTAGGAGTAGGGTGATCGCTCCCCCCACCCAAAGCAAAAAGCAGTATCGAGTCAGTTGCAAAGCACTCTGGATAGAATTTGCTGTGATCGGATGAATTGCATCTCCTAGTAAAGGTTTGTGTTTGGCGACTCCGCCATACCAGTTCGTACCACCCATTTGCACACCTAAAATAGCAGCATAGGCGCATTCACTCCAACCAGAATTGGGACTGGGATCGGTAACGGCATCTCGTTGACAAATCTGCCAAATATACTTTGGTTTACCCGATACAAGTGACAGAGTCATGACTGTGAACCGACAGGGTAACCAAGTCAAGCAATCTTCCAATCTGGCACTAAACCATCCTATATAAGTGTAGGGACTGACTCGGTAACCTACCATAGAATCAAGCGTACTGCTGGCTTTGTATGCCAAAGCCAAAGGAGTTGGACCGATTTGCGGCACAAAAGCACCAACAATTGCACACAAAAGCGGAGCCATGACTCCATCTGTGGCATTTTCTGTGACCGTTTCTAAAATAGCTCGCAAAATTTCTGATTCGTTTAAATTTTGTGTATCTCGACCAACGTAATGACTTAAAATAGAACGAGCATTACTAAGCTTTCCTGCTGTTAAAGGTTGTAAAACTGTTTCGGCTGCCTGTCTTAAACTTTTTAGAGCAAAACAACTGGCTAAAAGAATACTTTCTGTAGCAATTCCTAACAGTGGATGCAATAGTTTAGCACTTTGAATTATCAACCAACCCACAAGCCCGCTACCAAATATTAGGATAACCCCTAGAGCAATTCCAGCTATGCGCTGCGTCAGAGAATTCTGACTGTAGTTGAGAGCGAATTTGGTAAAGCGAGTAATTACCCACCCCATAACTTGCACTGGATGAAGCCAACCCCTCGGATCGCCAATCAAATAATCTAAAGTGGCTGCCAAAATTAAAACATAAATGCTATTAGTCATCAGTCATACCATTTTAGGTCATGAATTTTTTGCTTCTGTGTTTCTTGAGAGTCGGCGCTTTTAAGGGAGATCCATAAAAATAACAACTGTACTCAAACTAGAATGATCGTAGTCGCGCTCGTCTGCCAGGGGAAGCTTCCGCCCCCAAGACTTTGCGCTTGGGTTCTGACTTATACCATTTCACGAAAATCTTACTCCTTTCTCGCCAGACGAATACCGATTAGATAAACCGCCTTAGCGCAGCCATGCCCAAAGGGCTTTAGACGAGGACAGTTCGCAGGAGGGTTTCCCTCCGTAAGAATCTGTCCGCGCCAAGGACGCAGAGAAAGAAGGTAAAAAAGATAGGTAATCTTACACTTGTGTTGGGAGTAATACTATTTGCTTAAGAACTGCATAAGAACTGCTTATCCGAATCGTATTGAAAGCGGAGCTCTTCCCCGCTCGGTTGTCATACTACAACGTCCGTTTCCACTGCAATGGGTTCTCTGCGAAATTCGGAGAAAGGAAGCAGGAGCAAGAAATGAATAGCGTTGCACTCTTACTGGCAAGGCTTGGGACACCGCCCACTTTTTGCCAAAGCCAAGATTTTATCAGTTTGTTAAACAATAAAACTAGCTTCTTCTCCAAGAGAGGCTTGCCAACTACGAGCATCGTAATAAAGGTCTGCTAAGGTAATACTGTATAAAGCTTCTTTCAGTTTTTGGTGCAGCCTCTTCCAAAGGCTAAATGTTACCCAGTCTTCAGTTTGTATGGGTTTTGTTTGGTGATGGGGTAGAGGTTCAATAGTTTCACCCACTGCTTCTAAAATTTCTCCAACAGAAATTTTTACAGGTGATCGTGCTAGCTGGTATCCACCGATGCTGCCGCGAATTGATTTGACTAACCCCGCACGACGCATTTCGATGAGGAGTTTTTCTAGATAAGGCGCAGGAATATTTTGGCGAGTAGCGATCGCTCTGGTAGATGCAGGACCGTACTCCGGTTGTAAGCTTAAATCGAGCAAAGCTTTGACACTATAATGTCCTCTGGTCGTTAACTTCATTTTCGCGTTTCTTTGTCCTTTATCATTTGTCCAGACGTTAACTATCTTTGGTTGAGCCTCTGCTTCTAAGCGTTAGCTTAAAGTAAGCAAGAAATCTCTCACTTATGAGTCACAATTTGGAGAGATTATGTATAACTAGGTGGCAAGTCAATATTGTTCTGTTAAAGGTAAAAGGGTGAACAACTTATTTTCTCTCTCCTGATTAAGAGAGAACACACAACTTAGATTTAATTGATGGAGGGTTTATACCCCTCACTTGTCTTGCCCCCTGTCTTGTGTATTCTGAGTTATGCATTCTTCTGATAACGACTTTGGTTTGGTTTTGAGAGATGATGCTATGTACCGATGATCTAACTCAGGCAAGCAGACAAATTTTTGAGACCTGCGGAACGGAAAGCGAAACAGATACAGTGTAGCAGTCATTTACAAATTATAGTTATCATGATTGCCCACTTTCAGTAAAAGTTTATGCTTTGATTAGCAATATTGGTCATCCTATAATAATTACCATGAGATTTGGTGCAATATATTTGGCTAAACTGACAGAAAAAAATAAATGATGGCGATCGTATTAGCTCAACCTCAGTTAAAATGAAATCGATTCAATCATTCGTTTTTGATCTAAGTTGATGGCTAAACAGAAAAAAATTGACCCCCTTGTCGGTGAAGATCTACTCAAACATGTTAAAGAGCTAGAAAGCCTTAGCAAGGAAGAAAAAGCTAAAAAGTGCGGTTACTATACCGTTACGAAAAATGGTATAGAGCGGGTTAACATGATGAAATTCTTGAATGCCCTGATTGATGCTGAAGGCATTCAGTTAGACAGTGCTCCTAGTGCAAATGGGCGTGGTGGACGCAGTGCTAGTTATAGAATTAGCGTGCAGTCCAATGGGAATTTGCTCATAGGTTCAGCTTATACTAAACAGATGAATCTTCTTCCTGGCGATGAGTTTATAATTACTTTGGGCAAAAAGCACATTCGTCTTAGGCAAGTAGACTCAGAGGAGAAAGACGGTATGGAATCGATGGAAGCGACAGCTTAAACAGTTAATTTAGATTAAGCATTCAGCTATCGGCAGTCGAGTAGTCGTGTTGTCAGAAGCTGAGGAATATAAACCTTCAGACATACGGCTATTCACACGAGTAATGTATGCTGATAGCTGATGATTAACGGCTAAATGCTGAAAATTTAGCCGTTGGCTCTTTTGTTTGAGTTTCGTAACGAAGCGCTTCCTGTAGAGGTAGGTTTTACCAGATAACTTAACCTTCTTCCAAAATCAATTGGTCAAGGAAAGCCCTACTCCTTACTCTTACGTGTTAGAAGTTAAGAGAGCATCTGTTTTGAGGGCAATGGGTAAATAGTGGCGGAGTGCCTCACGGGTGACTGCTAAATTGCAGGTTAAGACAATTTGCTCACGTTGCAATAAACCTAAAATGCTCTCATGGTTATCTCGTGTTACAACAGGTAACTGTTGTAAACCTCTACTAGCCATCCGGTTAAAAGCTTCAGATAAAGGTTCATCTCTGTAGGCATAGAGAATTTCAGTAGTACATATATTAATGAGTGTTTGATGAAAATTAGCCGAAATTTCAGTTGGTGTTGAGTAATTTTGACTCATCGAAAGGGTACGGTTGATATCTTCTAGAGAAAGAATACCAACCAATCGCCCTGCTTCATCAATAACTAAAGCGTGACGCGTGCGATTTTCTGTCATTTCTAAAGCAGCCTCTAACACTTTCATTGTTGCTAACAGCTTTTTCGGACAAGTAGACATGGCATCTTCTACTAAAATTTGGCTCATAATATCTGCCTGCTGGTCTTTCAACTCAGCAAGACCAATCTGATTTAAATTCGAGTTAGAATTAGAACTCGGCGTTAATAGTTCTACCAGCCAAACGCTTAAACCAACTGCTGCCATCAAAGGTAGGACAATACGGTAGTCTCGTGTTAATTCAAAAAGCAACAAAATTGCTGTTAAAGGAGCTCTAACACTTGCTGCCAGCATAGCTGCCATTCCCACCATTGCATAAGCTGGCGCTGCTGCCATATAATCGCTGATTCCGGGAATTAATTGAGCAAGGACTTTAGCATATGCCGAGCCGAAAGAAGCACCTAAAAACATTGCTGGTGCAAATACACCACCAACAAAACCACTGCCAGAACTAATTGCTGTCATCACTAGTTTGACAAAGAGTAGCATAACTAAAATTTGGAGCGGAAACTTCACATCCTGAAGCATTGCTTCCACAGTTTCATAACCGATCCCCATAATTTGTGGAAAGTGTAAAGCTGTTGTGCCGATAATGACACCGCCAATAATGGGATGAATCGGTTTCGGTATACGTCCCAGCCATTGCAAAGGCGGGACCTTCCCATCAAAGCAAGCTTTTACCAGACGTATTGCTTGGGTATATGTTAGAGAAACCAGACTGGCTCCCAAACCTAAGCCAAGATAAAGCGGTAATTCTAGAGGACTGCGGACTTGATAAACAGGTAAGGTAAAAGCAGGCTGTGCTCCCAAACCAATTTGAGCAATGAGTGATGCGACTACTGCAGCTAGAAGCACGACACTGACGGCTGAAGTGGCAAAGGATGTTGTTCCCAGCACCACCTCTAGGGCAAAAAATACTCCGGCAATTGGGGCATTAAATCCAGCAGCTAAACCAGCTGCTGCACCAGCACCTAAAAGCAAACGCTGTTGTTCTTGTGATACTTGTATTACTTGAGACATTAAAACGCCTAAAGAAGCACCAACTTCGACACTCGGTCCCTCTGGACCCAAAGAAGCACCACTGCCCAAGGACACTGATGCCGCGAGCATTTTCGTCACCGGTCGTAGTTGTCGCTTGATCTTTCCTTGTTGGGAGGCAGCTATTAAAGAAGAAAGTCCAGGATCAAAGTCTTGGCTACGCCAGCGCATTAATCCCACCACCGCTCCGCCTAGAGTGGGGACACAAGCTAAAGTCCAAGCGCCCCAAACGCCAATCTTGCCCATAAAATTTTCCAGCAAGAGGTGGTGAATGGTATTAATTAAGTAATGAAATGTTACGACACCCATACCACTGCTTCCGCCGATGAGTACGGCTAAAAACAGTACGACGGTTTCTGGTGATGGTTGAAATTGATTAATGAGGTGGGTTAGAGAAGCAGAAGGAATGGAAAAACTGCGTCGCTCCGTCACCTTCCTGAAATTAGTAGGAGGTAGGACAGTCATAGAGTGAAGTAAATGTAATAAAAAATTTAAATTCTTGTGCCTTACTTTTTATTGTGAGCGATCGCGCTTCCAGCAGACAAGCTTTCTACTCGCCTTCTCAGCACTTGTGTCGTCTGTACTCACTAGACATAAATTGAAAGTTATGAGTTATAGCAGTTGCCAGGTTTCTTAGGACATCAACTAATGATAAAACACGGAAACCACGGGATTTTCAAGCCTGCTCCCTGCTAGAATGCTCCCTGCTAGAATGCTATATTTTTGTCTCCCGTAGAAAAAATCGGGAAAAAACCCAGTTACAATTTGAGCCCAGGAAAAATGAGGCAGCTTCCCCCGGCAGATTTCGCGAGAAGTCTTGGGGGCGGTTGCTGACGTCAAGAGAGCTTCAAAGCGAAGTCTCGGGGAAAGAGTACTCTCTAGAGCGGAGCTTCGCTTTGAAGCGAGCCTACCAGAATCTTCTGGTAGGCTCACTTCGCGACAACGACGCGAGCGATCTAGAATGAACAGCACGGGTATTGATTTTTATGGCTCACTCTTAAGTGCTCTTTCAAAACTCTAGCTCTCCCACTGATCCTGACTCCTCGGATCGCCGTTCTCATAAAGTTTTTGTAAAAACAATTGCTAGCACTTAACATTTTCATAGGGATAATGCTCAAATAGTATAGTAATGAATCTAAGAGTGAGAAGAATTCAGAACTCAGCTGAGTGTGAGACCCTCATACGGTTCGGATAAGGGCAGGGTATTCAAGGTAAAATTCAATCATTTGAATGTCTCCTACACCCTTACGCCCTTATTCCTGACTTTGAATGAATTCTGGTTAACGGTTACGATCAAATAGTTTTATAAACTGGAGATAAGTTATCTTCATATAAATCTAGCTATACTTATGTTGCAGCCATTAAGCCAGTTTTGTAGGATGAAGTATACGGGTAGGTCGTGGGAACATAACAACTGAATGTATCATTCATGGCTTATGTCAGACCATACTGGGAATCTACACGTATGTTGATCTGGGATTCAGTATAAATATTGTGTTAGAGCGAGTAAAGGGACTAAACGGACAGGGTAGATGAGTACACACACCTTTGATAATCATTATGTTACTTGCCCAGTTTGCCAAAAAAATACTGGGCGAAAGCCAGTCAAGACTTACGTTGGTTTATACACCTGTCCGTATTGCCAGGAACGGCTCGTGGTATGTAAAAGCGGTCATTACGTCCGCGATCCGTTTCTTTTCAAACAGATCTTGATTTCATCAACACTCCGTCGTCAAAGCAGACCTTTATCTCGAATTCTCCGGGATTTTGTCCTCCTGCGTCCTGTAATAGCTTTAGCTCTGGGAAGTGCAATTTTATTAAGTACTATGGCTATGACTCAGCAAAGCACGAGTAATGATCAACGAATGCTGACGAAAACTGAAAAACTTGTCGAAGAATGAATTAGGGGCGGGTTTAATTTGTATAACCCGTCGTGTAGAAACAAAAAATATTATGAAACCCGCCCATACAGTTGTTGGATGTTGGCTGTTATGTGTTACTTCTAACAAGCAACCACTAACCACTCTCGACAAAGCAGTATTTATTTAGTATTATTTGTAACTAAAATCCAATCGGAGACTTGGTCAACGAGTTTCATTGATTTGTGCTGAAGATTTTTGAGAGCAGATCTATCAAGTAGGAAGTATGATTGTTTCTCATGCTGCCAAAGATCTTGCAGTTGAGTTGAAGAAGAAATAACAGTGCGATGACTGTAAAAATCTAATGATGGACGATGGTAGGCAAAGGATGTGTAAATCTTTGCATTTGCCTCAGTTCCCCGTTGAATCATGTCGGCCACTGGTTTGACTGGGTAGGCTTCTCCTAATTCCCAAACCCAGTAGCTAGATTTCATTAATAGGAGTAGTGAAATATAAGTTCCCCAAAATAGAACTTTTAAGAATTGCCCATCGCCTCGTTCTGCTAAAATAGCGGCGATCGCCATTGTCACAGCAACTGCTGCTAAAATAAGTTGTAAGTCCGATTTATGTGCTGTACCTCCGAAATAAAAACTACCCGCAATTGCCACCACAGCTATAATAGCTAAACTTGCCACCCAAAAACGGGGATAAGATGAGGGTAAAGGTGAATCATCGATTTTTGCCAGTTGGGGACCAAAAGTTAAAGCTAAGCTGGGGTAAATCGGGAAAACGTACCAGGGCAGTTTGGTACTCATCAAAGAAATAGCAACGAGATAAAGACTACTCCACACCAGCACGAGTTTTGCCCAGCCAAGATTGCGATTTTCCCAAGTTAACCATAAACTTTGTGGTAAAAAAAGCAGCCAAGGCCATATATACTTGAGAATCTCTAGGAAGTAGTACCAAGGTGGTCCGGAATGATTCTCTACAGGTTTCCAAATCCGGCTAAGGGATTGACCCACTAAACCCGTGTCTGTAAAAGTGTAACCGTAGTGTAACCACTGGGCACCATACCAGAACGCAACAGGCGCACTCCCAATGAGGATTCCGAAAAACAAGTACCAACTCGTCAGCAATCGCGGTGTATCCCAAAAAAGAAATACGAGGGCGATCGCTCCCAATAATAAACCTAACATACCTTTAGTCAGGCAAATCAATCCCAGACTGATGCCAATACCCAGGCAATAGCGTAAGTTACGGCGCGATCGCAACACACATATCATCATGATGATAAAAAAACTTACGGAGGCTCCATCCAACATTGCTAACCGCCCATGACGCACTACAGGCAGCATTGTTAGGTAAACTAAGGCGCTATAAACAGCAGTACTGCGTTGGCGAAATATCTCTCGACCTAGACAATACAGTAAAGGTACTGAAATAGCTGTCAAGATTGCTCCTGGCAAGCGTGTTGTCCACTCATTCACACCTCCTAAAGAATAAGTCCATGCAATAAGTAGATGCATTAGTGGCGGCTTGTTATAGTATGGTTCCCCACCGAGCGTCGGGTACAGCCAATGCCACGAACCAGCTTGCGCCTCCCAAATTTCACGGGCAACCTGTGCCACAGTACCTTCATCCCAATCTCGCAGTGCCAATTCCCCTAAGTTTATGGTAAAAAGTAATACTGCTGCTAATAGCAGCACTACAACCCATACTCCATCAACCCGTTTATCAGCTGTGCGATACTGTTTTTCTAGACGACCCCAAGTAAAGCTTCCTTCTTGCATATTCAGAGGATAATCATTTTGATTGCTGATTCGATTACATAGAGACGTGCTGGAGTCTCGAATGTTGCCATATGTTAACTATCGGTGCCGCTTGCTGGGAATTTGCACGTACAGAGAAATTCAAAATTGAAAAAGCTTACATTTTAGGCTTTCCTAACTTTGAATTGGTCAGCATTCAGCCCTACGTTGTGACGCTCCTTCCCCTTCGCGCAACGTCTTTGTTCGCGTAGCGTCTCCGTTCGCGTAGCGTCTCCTTTGGAGAAGGAGAAGGAGAAGAAAGGAGGAGACTTTCTTTAAGACTGGACTCACTATAAACACCGAAATGCCGCCAGCTATGACAAGAATTTTGTAAACATAGGTGACACAATTTCGATTTATCGCGGGGTCCTGTAGGCTGACGGCTGAATGCTTACTTAAATCGTAGCTTTTCCGTCAACACGTACTCAGGTTGCTGAGAACCCTCCAATTTCAAATTTACTCAAAACTTTTAATTTTAGCAATAATTTTTTGAGACTTTTTTGATATTTTCTGCGCGAAAGCTGTGAGTGCAAAACCTGATAAACTTGTACTCTATAAAACCGCACACTTAATACCAGATTTGAAAGCCTCTGTTCTAAAGAGTGCGAATACGAGTCATGCCTCTATCGCATTTTTGAATTGGTATTACTTGTGAGGGTAGTGATTTGTCCTTGGTTCAGTGTGACTGATGACGTTGGAGCTTCCAGAAAAAAGTGCGATCGTGGACGCTGACGTCTTCTTATTTAATTGTTGGAGAGATATAAAGAGTGAACATACAGTTTATCTTGAATGTAGTGCTTAGCTTAATATTTATTTACTTAATTTTGAGTTTGTTAGCCTCGGAAATTCAGGAACTCATTTCGACTGTGTTGCAATGGCGAGCCCAACATTTAAGAAAATCTATAGAAATTCTTTTGGGCGGTGATGTTGAAAAATTAGAAGAAGCTCGGGTTATCCAACTTACCAATCAAATTTATGACAATCCCTTGATTCAAAGTATCAATCAACAGGCAAAAGGATTTTTTGAGACTTTACCTCGTAGGGCGACATGGATAGTTGGGGCAATATATCGCTTCTGCAAAAAAGCCCGACCAGGAACGAGAAGAAGTGAAACTATTTTTGGGAATAGAAAACATTCTGGACCATCTTATATTCCCGCAGATATTTTTGCAACAACTCTTATGGATACACTCCAAATTCCGATACTAATTCAAAAATTAACTGAATCTAGGCTAGAAAAATTTAAAAATGAACGATTAATTGAAATTAGAGATATTTTATTTAAATTACAAGAGCGAGGTGGTGACAACACAGAATTTATTCAATTCTTTAATGCTATGTATCAAG